>DAOWLV010000066.1 GCA_030643455.1 Candidatus Krumholzibacteriia bacterium
CGTTTTCTGGAGATCCACCACATCGTGTCCCGACAGCAGGGAGGCAGCAACAAGGCGGAAAACCTGGTGACCCTCTGCGCTACCTGCCACCGGTTGTATCATGAGCGGGGAGGCGGGATTCAACTAAGGCGCACCGCTTGATTGTGGGGCGTTATCGGTGTATCCCACGCCAATTTTGTATATTTGCCCCGGGATGCTTGGGTCCCTAACCCCTCCTAAATCCCTCGGCATTGCCTGGGTTCGGATTTTTCGTTATGCTAATCCAGCGACTCACAGACAGAAGTTTCCATCTCTGGAGGTGTGTTGTCCCAATTTCCCACTCCCAATTCCATTCGACCAATTGAGGATTATTTTTCAGGAAAACGCCTGGAATACTCCGCTTTCGCCCATCAAACGTCAGGTTGGCCATGTGTGCCCCTGATGTCACCGATTGGAGAAAATTAACGTACATTCAGACAAGGGGAATGATGATGAAAAACTTAACCTTATTCGCGTGCCTCGCCCTTGCATTGGTGTTTGCTCTAAGTTCGTTCGCGGGGGAACTCCCGCAAAAATCCATGGGCAACGCAGTGATTCACGGTGGTGGCGTCAATTTCAACAAGGCCGGCCTGGATACCATCAACCTGATGGCCGCAACCAACGACCCGACCAACAATGCCGATCCTCGCGACGGAGGCCTCGAGCCGTATTATGACGGCGACTTCGAGGACGACCTGGGCAACGCTGACTGGAACGGCTGGATCCATTACGACATCACCCAGCCTTCAGTGTCCCACTGGAACGTCAGCACCTACAACCAACCTAACCCGGCCAACTACGCCGCCTGGTGCGGCGACATCAACATCGTGTCCTGTGGATTCCCGGACGTTGATGGTGGTTACGGCAACAGCTGGCACGATCTCATCGAGTTCCGCCAGACCGTGTCCAACACCGGAATCAGTTCCACGGTGACCGTCACGGCCACCCTGATCCACGATTCGGAGCCCGGCTACGATTACACCTACCTGAGCTACCGTTTCCAGGGTCAGCCATTGGCCGACATTCAGAGCTGGGACGGCGCGGGCACCGTGGCTGTCATGGGTTCGGTCATGTACCTGCCCCAGGAGTACATGGACGGCACGGACATCGCGGTGTACTTCCGCTTCAAGTCCGATGGCGGCTGGTCCGATGAGGACTGTTCCTGGCCGACGGCGGGCGCTTGCCAGGTTGACGACATCAACGTCAACATCGTCAATGGCGCCTTCGACGGGGACTTCTTCGAGGACTTCGAGCACGGTGGCGATCCGGCTAATTTCGGTATCTGGAACATCGCGTTTCCCAACGGTGTCGGCGACTACGCCCAGATCATGTCTGGTCTTGAGGACAACGATCCCTGTCGCACCAATTACACACCGCAGGTCGTCTTCATCGACGACGGTATCATCGTTCCCGGCACAGGCGGCAGCGAGTGCATCAACTGGTGCTACGGCCCGTCCGGCTACATCGTGACCACCACCGGTGGTCTCGCTGGCGAAGCCGAACACATCCATAATGCAATCGAATCGCCGGTCATGGAGTGGCCTTCCGCGAAAGACGCGGGCGACCCCGACTACGATGGCATCCGTCTCACCTTCGGGGTCTATGTCCACGAGGACCTGTCCGACGACTCTCCCGGTATCTTCTACACCTGGGGTGTCCGCTCCGCTGATACCGATGACTCCGCCGGCAACGGCGTGCAGGACATCATGAACCAGGGCTGGCTGGATCGTAACTTTGTCTATTTCGGTCCTCCAGTATACGGCCGCGGCGGTGACGACGTGACCGATCTGATGAATCCCGGTCGCGACGAAGTCCAGGTTCAGCTGGGTGTCTACGAACTGGGCTGGGTCTGGGGTTATGTCGGTAACGACGGTTACCCGGCACCCTACTTCGACAACGTGACCGTGAAGGTCTTCCCCTACATCGGTCCCGGCACGTCCGCTCGCCAGATCGACCTGGCCCAGGACAACTTTCCCGAACGGGGTTCGATCGACATGGGCGATCCTGGAACACACAGCGTTCGTTTCGACATGGCGAACACCATCGCTTTGCCGGGCGACAACCGGATCGATCCTGGTGACTCCCTTGTCGTCGACATCTCTCCGGTTCGTGCGGGGGCCGACCTCGACGGGGACCCCCAGTTGCACTACATCCTGGATGCCAACCCGATCTTCGATCCGTATCGTACCGCTGGTCTGCCTGACATGGGTTCGGTTGTCGGTATGCCCGCTGTCGGCCAGAGTGGCTTCCCGACCCCGGGCAAGTGGGCCTTCGACTTGCCCGACACGGGCTTCCTGTTTCCTGGAGACGTGTTGCACTACTACATCTCCGCAACCGACGCCATCGGGGGCGTGGGAGGGAGCGATCCCCAGACATCGCTGATGCCCCCTGATACCACGGGTTTCAGCACCGGCTTCGGCGATCCCATGGGCTACCTCACGAGTTTTGTGGTCCGTGGCTTGCCCTCGGTCCGTGACAACGGCGAAGGTGGTTATGAGCAGCCGGGTATCCTGTTCATCAACGACGATAACCACCGGCGCGGTGGGGAGAATGAATGGTATATGGCTTTGAACAACATCGGTCTGCTGGTCGACCAGGACTACGACGTGTACTACGTCAACGGACCGAGCTCCAGCGTCAGCAACGGCATTGGGGGTCGCGCCAGCCACATCCTGCTGACCGACTACGACGACATCCTCTACACTTCCGGTTCCATGTTTGTGAGCACCATCTCCAACGGTGACTTCACTTCCGACGGCGGGGACGACGTTGGAGTCCTGACCAACTGGCTGGACCTGGGCGACAAGGATATTTTCCTGACTGGTGACGGCCTGGCAAGCGATCTGGCCCAGTCAGGCTCCGCGACCCTGACATTCCTGGAGGATTACATGGGTGTCTCCGCGGTGACCACCGATGTCCGGCCGCTCATCGGCAACCAGGCAACACCTCTGGTCAAGGTCATTTCGGGCAACCCGGTGTTCACCGGCGTGCTGCAGACCTGGATTGCTTACGGCGGATGCTTCCTTATCAACACCTTCGACGGCGTCAATGTGTTCGGCACCGGCCAGCGTCTGGCGGAATTCGATGATCCCGAGGGTGGGCAGTTCCCCTATTCTGCTGCCACGCTGAACATCATGTCCAGCGGCAGCAGGGCCATCTCGATGCCCTTGGACTTCATGTTCGTCTACACGGATCCCGCCGCTGCGGGCAATGCCCTTCCCGGCCGCGCGCAGTTGCTGAGAGACGTCCTGGCTTATTTCGGTATCGCTGGTGACCCCCTGAACGTGTCCCCGGTTCCGCCGGTCATCACGTTCCAGACGAGCAACTACCCGAACCCCTTCAACCCGAGCACGACGATCAAGTACTCGATGCCCGCCGCCGGTCATCTGAAGCTGAGCATCTACAACGTGCGCGGACATCTGGTCAAGACCCTGATCGACGGCAACCGGCCCGCGGGCGCGGACCAGACCGTTGTCTGGGACGGCACCAACAACCAGGGTGGCGGCGTCTCGGCCGGCATTTACTTCTACGAGGCCCGGACCGGGGGGGAGGTCAAGGTCAAGAAAATGGCCCTGGTGAAGTAGGGTCATTAGGGGCAATTCAACAGCCACCGTATGGGAGCGGCCTCCGGGGTCGCTCCCACAATATTGTCCCACTTGACCCACGGGAAAGAAATGATTAGAATTCGGCCCCTGTTGAAATTGATCGAGCCAATCAAAATTCCACTATTTTCAAGGAGTGATTGATCCATGATTAACACACGAATGACCGTCCGTTCGGTCACGACCCTGGTTGTCGGCCTTTTCCTGGTCGTCGGCGTGCTTGCCACTGCCTTCACCGCCCAGGCCGAGACCAGTAATGAGAAGTACATGGAGCTGATGCGCCAGGACCTGAGGGCCAACAAGTTGGCGGTCATGACCGAGGCCATGAACCTGACCGATGAGCAGGGTGAAGTATTCTGGCCCATCTACCGTGAATACCAGACCAAGTATATGGAGCTCGGTGACCAGCGTATTGCCTGGATCAAGGATTTCGCGGATAACTACGAAACCATGACCGGGGAAAAGGCCATCGACCTAAGGAAGGTTTGGTTCAGCCAGCAGAAAGATCGTCTCAGTCTGATGGAGAAAACCTCCAAGAAAATCGCCAAGGCGACCGATCCGGTAACCTCCGCCAGGTTCCTCCAGGTTGAGAACGCCGTGAACATGCTCATCGATCTGCAGATCGCCAGTGAGCTTCCCCTCTTCACGGAGGGTCCGGCAACTGAAGAGACCGAAAAGTAGGAACCTTGGTCCATCTGCGAAGGCGGCCCTCTCAGGGGCCGCCTTTTGTGTTTTATTCTGCCCCCTTGACCTGATCTCGGCCTTCCGCTCAAATGGGAAAAGCCAATTGACCGCCATCAATGGGGGGAACCCGCATGATCACCGGCAGTGAAATCGTCATCCACACCCGGGGCTTCAGCGATATCCACGACCTGACAGCCGAAATTGAGGCCGCCGTCATCGAGTCGGGGGTGAAAGAGGGCCTGGTCAACGTGTTTGCCGTTGGTTCCACGGCTTCGATCACCACCATCGAATTCGAGCCCGCCCTGGCCACGGACATGACCGAGGCCCTGGAAAAACTGTGGCCCAAGGATATGCCCACGCGCCACGGGACCACCTGGGGCGACGACAACGGATTTTCCCATTTGCGGGCTTCGTTCCTGGGCCCCAACATTACAGTGCCGGTGCACCGTGGGAAACTGGTTCTGGGCACCTGGCAGCAGGTCGTGGTCATCGACCACGACAACAATCCCCGCGAGCGGCGCATCTTCATGCAGGTTGTGGGGGAGTGACCGATTCCCCGTCAGGAGTCCCCTCATGGCCGAACCCAGGCTCTCCTCCCATTTTGCCACCCGGCAGCCGTCTGTCATCCGTCTGGCCCAGATAGAATTCGCCAAACGGAACGATGATACGCAGGACATCAATGTCGCCATCGGCAACGTGTCGTTGCCCATGCACCCGGCCATGCAGGAGCGCATGCGTGGGCTGGAGGAGCTAGGCAGCCCCTTCGCCGAGGGTGTGGTCAAGTACAGCGCGACCCCGGGATTTCCGGAGACCAACGCGGCCTTCCTGAACATCATCGCTTCGAGCGGTTTCGACACCACCGACCTGGCCAGCCAGATCACCGACGGGGGCAGCCAGGCCATGGAACTGGTCATCGTGGGATGCTGTGGTCCGGCCGGTACGAAGGAGAAACCGCTGCTGCTGATCGATGCGGCCTACACCAACTACACGGCTTTCGCCGAACGCCTGGGGCGCGCGACGGTCTCCATCACCAGGGATCTGGGCGAAGACGGCCGCTTTTCCCTGCCGTCGGCCGCGGAGATCGAAAAGACCATTCAGGAGCACCAGCCCGGTGCCATGGTCGTCATTCCCTACGACAATCCCACCGGGCAGCTCTATGACCGCCGATCATTGGTGGAACTGGCCCGCCTGTGCGTGAAACACGGGCTCTGGCTGATCAGCGACGAGGCCTACCGGGAACTCTATTACACCGAGGCCGAACCGGTGAGCGTGTGGGGGTTGACCGAACAGGAGGTCCCCGGTATCACCGGGTGCCGGATCAGCATCGAAACCTCGTCGAAGGTCTGGAACGCCTGTGGGCTGCGCATCGGGGCGCTGGTGACAGACAATCCGGATTTTCACGCGCGCGCGGTGGCGGAAAATACGGCCGGGCTGTGTTCAAACGTGATCGGCCAGTACATCTTCGCGGCGCTGGCCGACCAGTCCCACGAGGATCTGCGGAAATGGTACGCCCTCCAGCGCGAGTACTACCGGGCCATGCTGAGGGAGTTTACTTCACGCACCAGGGATCTGTTGCCGGGGGTCATCGTTTCCCGTCCTGACGCCAGCATCTATTCGGTGGTGGATGTGCGGAACATCGCGGCGCCGGATTTCGACGCCCTGGATTTTGTCCTTTTCTGTGCCCGCAAGGGCAGCGTGGATGTCGACGGACGGCCCACGACCCTGTTGACCGCTCCCATGGCGGGATTCTACAGCGTGGAACAGGGGGAGCCCAATCCGGGCCGGACCCAGATGCGGATCGCCTACGTGGAAACGCCCGAGCGCATGAAGCTGGTGCCCGAACTTCTGGCAGGACTTCTGGAACAGTACCAGGATCAGAAGGCGTAACCGAAGAGCGCCCCGCCCATCGGCTGGAATCCGTCCTTGGAGTAGACCGGGGTGAAGGCCAGACGGAAGGTGAATCCGTAGTCCCCGATGAAACGGAATCCGAGAACCCCGTTGGCGACGACTTGATCTTCCTGCAGGTCGTAGATCACATCATCGGTCCCGTTGTCGTCGAAGTCGACCCAGGCTCCACCGGCGCCGATCTCGATCTTGTTCCTGCTTCCCCCGAAGAAGAAACTCATGCCGAAGGGGATCACGTACCCCTTTCGGTAGGCCACGCCCGTCAGGCCGGCGCCCACCTTGATGCTCGCGGTCCGTCCCAGGAATTTTTCGAAGTTGGCGGATAGTTCACCGCCGTTTCCCATGATCTCGACGTACAGGCTGCCTTCCTTCTGGTAGTAGGACTGGGCGCCGGCGGAAGCGGCTCCCAGGATCAGGTAGGCGGAAAGCAGCATCAGGATCGACTTCTTCATGATTCATCTCCCATGGCCTCGGCGGCCCGCTGAAAATCGATGGCGGCGGTGCTGGTCAGGTCGGAAACGAGCAATTGATCAGCCACCCCGGGTCCGAAGGTGAAAGTATCCAACCCCTTGGCGGCCAGGTCAACGACCTGTTTCACGGTGCGCAGGCTGGCCGTCAAAAGCCGGGTCTGTGAACCTGTCCGGGTCAGGATATCGTGCATGGTCAGCACGACCGCGGCGCCGTCCTGTCCCGCGTCCTGGAGACGGCCGAGGTAGGGTGCGGCGTAGGTTGCGCCCAGACCTGCCGCCGCCATGACCTGCCCCGGAGTGTAGACGGCCGTCAGGGTGACGGGGATGCTCTTGGCAAGGAGTGTTCGGGCCACCTGGAAACCCTCGGCCGTGGAGGGGATCTTGACCACCACACGGAGGTCAGGCTCGGCCAGCTCAGCCAGTTTTTCCCCTGTTTCGGTCATCTGCCCAGGGCTGCGGCCCCAGGTCTGCATCTGGATTTCCCGGGCGCCGACATCCAGGGCCGCTCCTGCCAGGGTGCGCAGGTTGGCAACCGTGCAGGGCTGTCCGGCGCGCTCCAGGAGAAGGGGATTGGTCGTCACGCCGTGGAAAAAACCCAGGGGAAGGAAACGGCGCCAATCTGCCGGATCGGCGGAATCCAGAAAAATCCGCAGACCGGTCTCCAGGTGATGGTCCAGGTTATCTTGAGAGGAATCGGCGTTCATTGGTATCCCTTCGGAGGCGGGTCGGACCCGTCACTCGAACATGTTCATCTGTCCCCGGGTGTCGTCCCAGACAGGGAGCAGGCATTCGGGCTGATCGAAAGCGGGCTTGTTCACCTGCATGGTGACGGGGTGGGCCAGAAGGATGTCCGCCGCGCATGGCCGCAGCAACTCCTTCAATTGTTCGGCCTTGTCCTGGGACAGATCCAGCCAGATCTTCCAGTCCTTTTCAGGCAGGATGACCGGCATCCGGTGATGGATCGGGCGCATGGTGCTGTTGGCTGTCGTGGTCAGGATGGTGCAGGTCTCAAGTTCCGTGCCGCCGGGATATTCCCAGTGTTCCCACAGGCCAGCCAGGGCGAAGATGCCATGATCCTTCCGCCGGAAAAGGAATGGCTGCTTGAGGCCGTCCCGTTTTTGCCATTCGTAGAAACCATCCAAGGGTATCAGACACCGCCTGGCGAGGAAGGCCTCCCGGAAAGATGGTTTATCGAGCACCGTTTCACTGCGGGCGTTGATCATCTTCGCGCCGCCATCGGGATTGGGACTCCATGGGGGCACCAGACCCCAGCGAAACATCTTCACCAGTCGTCCATCCGTGCGGGGATTGGCCACGACGCTCGGGATGTTGCTGGACGGCGCGATATTGTAGCGGGGCAGCAGTTCGGGCAACATGTCCAGATAGAATTTCTCGGCCAGGACATGAGGTGCAGAAAAAAGAAAGATACGGCCGCACATGGGCGAGTTCCTGTCCGTCGGTATCGAAGTTCCGGGCTTTGTGGTCGCAAGGTATGATAAAGCACGGGCTGCGAGTTGCCAATCCGGGACATGGCTCGAGTTCAGGGCAGGTCGAAAACGAGGAATTCACTGTCCTGCGAGGCTTTGATCTCCAGCCGGGATTCTTCGCTGACGGCGGCTCCATCACCGCTGACCAGGGTTTCTCCGTTGATGTCCAGGGCGCCCCGCACCACCTGCACCCAGGCGTGGCGGTCGGCCGCCAGGTCCAGGGCCGCGCCCTTGCCGGCCGACATGAGGGAGGCGTAGAGGCGCACATCCTGGCCCCAGCAGATGGAGCCCTCAGCCCCGTCACCGGACGCCACCAGGCGCAGCTGGTCACGCCTTTCGGCCGCGGGAAAATTCTTCTCGGCGTAATCCGGCCGGCGGCCCTGGCGATCCGGAAGGATCCAGATCTGCAAAAGGTGGGTAGGTTCTTCCTGCGAGGGATTGAATTCGCTGTGCTGGATGCCGGTGCCCGCGCTCATCCACTGCACGGTGTCGGGCCGGATGACCGACCCGTTGCCCATGTTGTCCTTGTGCTCAAGGGCGCCCTCGATCACGTAGGTCAGGATTTCCATGTCGCGGTGGGGGTGGGTGCCGAAACCCATTCCGGCGGCGATGACGTCTTCGTTGATCACGCGCAGGACACGGAAACCCATGTGGTCGGGGTCGTGGTATCCCCCGAAGGAAAAACTGTGCCTGGCGTTCAGCCAGCCGTGATCGACATGTCCACGGTCCTTGGAACGGCGCAATGTCAGCATGCCGTTCTCCAATCGGTCATCTCAGGTGATCCGGCACGACATGGCCCTTTTTCTCCCAGAATTGGACGGCCCCCGGGTGCAGTGAGGACGAAATTCCGGTGAAACCCGTATCGAGGGACATGGGTCTGAAGGTTTTTTTGGCGTCCGCCATGGCTTTCAGGCCGCTCTTGCTCCACAGGGATTTCATGATTTCGTAGACGATCTCGACCGGAACATCCTGGTTGGCGCAAAGCAGGGTGTGGTCGAGGAAACTGGCGACCGCTGGCGTGCCTTCCCCGTAGGTTCCGGCGGGGATCTCGATGGGTGCATAGGCGTAGGCGTCGAAGAAACCGGATTCCCCGGCGTCCGTGCCGAGGTCTATCAGCCTGACATCGGTTTGAACGGATATCTGGATGATGGCGCGGTTGGGAAAACCGACGAGGACCCAGAGGGCATCGATTTCGCCGTCCAGGAATGATTTCACGGCGGCAGAATAGCCCACGAAGGGATGGTTGATGCCATCCCAGAGGCCGAGGTGGCCAAAAAAACGTTCCGCACTGGCAGCGGCTCCGGACCCGGCGTCGCCCACCGCCACCGTTTTACCTTTCAGGTCCTGGAGGCTGTGGATGTCGCTGTCGGCCCGGACCACGAGCTGGGCCGGCGCCCCGTACAGGAAACCAAGAGCCAGAACCCCGTCGCACACCTTGTTGTGCGGGGGAAGTTTGCCTTCCCGGCCGAGGGCTAGGTCCACGGCGTAACACAGGCCGAAATTGAATTTGTCGTCCGAGACCTTGTTCACGTTTTCCACCGAGCCGCCGCTTCCCACTGCGATAACCTTGATGTCGTCCATGTGCTTGGGCAGGTAGACGGCCATGGCGTTGGCGAAAATATTGAAGGTGCCTCCGGTGGGTCCGCCCCCGACCTTGACCTTGAAATCCCCGGCCTGGACGGCAGGAGAGGTCAGCAACAGACCGGCGAAGACCAGACCCAAAAGGATGGTCAGCAGGGCATTTTTCATGGCGGGATTCTCCTTTGGATCCGATAGGGGACGACGAATGGAACCACGGTAAGGGACACCCGTAAACATGTCAACGTCAGCCCAGCACCGTCACCTTGTCCCCGATCGCGATAACGCCTGTTTTCTCGGGAACCAGGTTCACGCCGAAAACGACTCCGCCTTCCCCTTGGCGGTAGGTAGCCAGGGTGCGCAGGGGTTCACCGGAGGTCCGGGTTCCCGTTTTTTGATTCACGGTGGTGACGCTGCATCTGGCGCACAGGCCGGCGAACCGGAACACAGCCTCCCCGACGGCCAGTTTTCGCCAACCGTCCTCGGCGAACGCCTCGCATCCGGCGACCACCAGGTTGGGCCGGAACCGTTCCATGGGCAGCGGCGAATCGAGGCGGGAATTCAGGTCAGCCAGGGAAGCGTACGATACCAA
>DAOWLV010000430.1 GCA_030643455.1 Candidatus Krumholzibacteriia bacterium
CCGGCGGCCGACTTCGCCTTGCGTGCAAAAAAGAAGCTCAGGTAGAGCACCATGACCACGAAGAGGCCGAAGATGGCGATGGACAGGGGAGTTCCGTGCAGATTCATGCGGTTTCCTCCCCACCAACGGGCCCTTCGGCCAGTTCGTTTTCCTTACTGGTGCACTTGTGGTTGTAGATGAGCGCCATCACGAGGGCCAGAATGATCAGCCCGATCCCATAGACCACGGCGAGGTTCAGACCCATGAAGAGGATGATCTGCATGGCTTCGCCCTCGGTCATCACGTTGGTCAGAATGAAACCCACGTACACGACGCAGTAGATGAGGAACATCACTACGCCTAGTCGAGTCTTGTAGCCGCTCGCCGGATCAGGTCCGGATTCGGGGGCAGGTCCCTGGTGCATGACTTCCTCCTGGGGAAGGGTTCGGAGCTGAACGGCCGCTTTTGCAGCCTGATGGGGATGGTGGCGCGAAATTAACATCCCGTTAATTGAATAACAAATTAAATGAGAACAAAAATTCTATTGGCTGTATTTGCCGGGCCCAAGAGCAGATACGGATATTTCCGAGGGCAAACCGCATGCTGGAGAGGAACGCCGGAATCGGTTATAATTCTGATACCTTTCCCCGAACTGGAGAGCCGATGAAACGACTCATCCTGCGCACCGCCCTACCGGCCTTTCTGGCCATCGGACTCTTTTCGGGAGTCGTGTTCTTCTTCTTTATTCCTTCGTTGAACCGTGCCGTGATGGACCAGAAGCGGCTCATGATCCGCGAATTGACCGAATCGTCCTGGAACATCCTGGCCCGCTTCGAGGCCGAGCAAAGGGCCGGCCGTCTTACCCTCGAGGAGGCCCAGAACGCCGCGGTGGAACAGGTCCGCAGCCTCCACTACGGCCAGGAGGGCAAGGATTACTTCTGGATCAGCGACCTGGAACCGAGGATGATCGTCCATCCCTACCGCCCCGACCTGGAGGGCACGGACCTTTCCCGGTTAGCCGACCCCCACGGCAAACTCATCTTCGTCGAGATGGCCGAGGTCGTGAAGCGGGACGGGGCGGGTTACGTGAGCTACATGTGGCAGTGGAAGGACGACCCCGATCGCGTGGTGCCGAAGCTGTCGTACGTGAAGGGGTTTTCACCCTGGGGCTGGGTCATCGGAACCGGCGTCTACACCGATGACGTCGACGCCGAGGTTGCACAGGTGACCGGTCGCCTGCAGGCCGCGGCGCTTTTGATCCTGGCCATCGTGTCACTTTTGATGACCATCCTGCTGCGGGCGAGTTTCCAGGCCGAACGTGGACGTATGCGGACCGTTGCGGCTCTGCGGGGATCCGAGGAGAAGTACCGTTCCCTGGTCGAGGCGGCCGGCGAGTCCATCTTCATGTCCATCGGCGGCGAGGAACTCTTCGCCAACGCGAGCATGCTGAGGATGGTTGGCTACACCCGGGAGGAATTCGCGACCCTCGACGTCGCCGACCTGGTCCGGGCCACCCCGGCGGAACTGGAGAGCGGCCGGCGTTTCTGGCAGACCGTCATGGACGGCGTGACGGCGCCCACACGGTACGAGGCCGAACTGATCGACCACGACGGCCGGACCATCCGGGTCATGATCACCCTGTCGCGTATCGTGGTCAAAAACCGGGTGGGTTTCATGGCTGTGGTCACCCGGCTGGCCAAGCCGAGGGAACTGGACCTCATGACGACCGAAACGGCCGAGGATCTGGGCGCCGCCAACCGGCGCATGGGCACAATGGCCAGTCTCATGTTGAGCCATGGCGCCGAGGCGTTGCAGGTGAGCCGCATGCTTTCGGAGAACGCCGATGCCGCGGTCCGCAAAGGCGTGGAGCTGGCCGTCGCCGAGCTGGGCCCGCCGCCCCTCCCCTTCGAGATCATGCTCATGGGCAGCCTGGGCCGGGCCGAGGTCAGCCTGCTCGCGGACCAGGATCATGCCATCATCTACCCGGATCCGGTGGACGACGAAGAAGTGGTGCAGGAATACTTCCTGGCCCTGGGAAAGCGGCTTTCGGATATCCTCGACGCGGCGGGCTACCCTTACTGCCCGGGCAAGATCATGTCGGGCGAGCCTCGCTGCTGTCAGTCGCTCTCGGGTTGGCGCCGGGTTTTTTCCGGCTGGATCCACACCCTGGAGGCCGAAGACCTGTTGCAGGCCAAGATTTTCTTCGATTTTCGCGGCAGCCTGGACGAGATGCATCTCACCGGCGAACTCTGGGAGCACCTGCGGGTGGAAATCGCCAGCCAGCCACGATTCCTCCACCTGTTGGCCCGCAGCGTGCTGCAGTACGAACCCCCGTTGAAGGCGTTTGGCGGTTTCGTGCTGGAGGAACGCGGAGACGACCGGGCGACATTTGACGTCAAGGGAGTTCTGGCACAGATCGTGGACTTCGTGCGACTGCGGGCCCTGCAACACGGGATCATCGTCACTGGAACCCTGGATCGGCTCGATGCACTGTCAGCCGGCGACCACCTGCACACCGAGACCGTTCGCCAAACCGCCGAGGCCTTCCGTTTCCTCATGGATCTGCGCCTGAACCACCAGGCGCAGCGGGTCCTGGATCGACTCGAACCTGACAATCGGATTGATCCGAAGACCCTCGAAGATGAGGCGCGAAAGCAGCTCAAGAACGTGTTCTCGAATCTCAAGGCGGTCCAGGCGGCCCTGGACCACGAGTTCAAGGGGGGGTGAGTGCAATGACACCTCCGGACGACGGCACCATCCTGCTGGTCAGCGACATCCATGCGCACTACCACGTCATCGATGCACAAATCACCCATGCCCGGGAAACACTTGGGAAAGGAGTGCAGCAGGTCCTGGTTCTGGGGGATTTCGGCCTGTTCGGGCCCAATCTCAACGATTTTTTCCGCCGGGACGGCCGCCGTTTCGCACTCCCGGTCTCCTTCATCGAGGGCAACCACGAGGACTTCCATGTCTTTGACGATCTGGTCCGCGACTACGCGGATGTCGTGACCCACCTGCCCA
>DAOWLV010000278.1 GCA_030643455.1 Candidatus Krumholzibacteriia bacterium
CCTCGGCGACCGGCTGCAGGGAAAAGGCCAGAAGACCGGCTGCCAGAACCAGGCAGGGTAGTACAAGGAAAAAGCGTTTCTTCATGATGAATCGATCCCCGGGTAAAAGGTCACCAACCGCCAATCACCGAATGTTGAGGGCAGGTCGTTTTCATTTGTATTCAAACCTACAGAGTCAGTATAGAACATCACGGGGGTCTGAAACAGGACCTGTTTTGTGGTTGCGGAGTTTGGAGCCCATTTTCCCTGCCCGGTCACGGTGTGGAACCTTGCTTCGTCGGAGTGCATCCTTTCGGTCTCGATCCTACTCGACTAGCGTTCGCCCGTGTCGGTTTGGACCGGGAGCCGGCTGGAAAAGTCCCCCCGGGGGGTCCCCGATTGTGCCGTTTTATGAGGTTTTACCGCCCTCCCCCCGTCTTATTGCCAAAAAACCCAGCCTTTCCAAGATAACCTCCATTTTTTTTCAAACCTTTCCCCGCCGAGACTCGTCATAGATTCAACCCCGGTTTTTTCCCGATCCTGGAGGATAATGATGCGTTCAAGATACCTGGTGATACCCGCCCTCCTGGCGATGGCCCTGTTCCTGACCGCCGCAGAAGCCACCGCCTTTTCTTTCGGCAAGGACACCATCGAGGGCTCCGGAAAAATGGAGACCCGCGAGCTCAACCTGAAGGAATTCGATTCCATCGATGTCGGCGGCGCCTTCGAGCTGGAAATCACCCTGGGCGACGAGCAGAAGGTCGTCATGACCATCGACGACAACCTCTGGGAAAACCTGGAAGCCGAGGTCCATGATAGCACCCTGGAGATCGGTTGGGACAAGAGCTGCAATCCCGATGGCGACTGCACGGTGGTCATGGTGGTTAGCGAGTTGAAGGGTATTGACATCCATGGCGCGGCCGAGGTCGAGATCGAGGGGTACCGCGGTGATTCCTTCACCTTCGACGTGAGCGGTGCGGCCGAACTGGAGATGGACGGCGAAGTGGACGACCTCGAAATCAATATTTCCGGCGCGGGCGAAATCGATACCCGCGATCTCAAGGCCAAGTCCGTCAAGATCACGGTGTCTGGCGCGGGCGAGGCCAAGGTCTACGCCTCGGAAAGATTCGAGGGCAGGGTTTCAGGCGTAGGCAGCATCGATTACTGGGGTGATCCCGAGCATCAGAAGACCAAGGTCAGCGGCCTGGGGGACATCAACAGGAAATAGATCAACGCAGCAGACCAAGGAGCCCGGTGGCCGTGGGCTCTTTCAAACCCAACGGTTACGGCCTGTACGACATGGTGGGCAACGTGCGGGAATGGGTGGCCGATTACTACGCCGAGGATTATTTCGCCAACAGCCCCGTGGAAAATCCCCAGGGCCCGGAAAAAACCCGTTGGCGGGTGATCAAAGGTGGTGGCTGGTGTACTCGGGCAAGGGCTGCAACATGGTTCACGTCCGCAACGCCCTGCCAGGCGGTTGGAGTGATTTCAACGTGGGCTTCCGCTGCGCACGCGACGCGGACTGACATCAATTCCCCTGCGGTGACCCAACCGCCCAGATCAGGGACATGAAATTCCCAGGGTCGGCGCGAGCATGGCCAGGTCCGTCAGGTTGACCATCCCGTCGAAGTTGAAATCCGATCGGTACATATACCCCGCAAAGAAATCCATCGCAAACATTCCCACGTCGGAAAGGTTGACGACAAGATCCCCGGTTATGTCGGGACTGTTGTAGGACACGTTGACCGGGGTGGGAATCTGCATCCAGGCGCCGGAGGCCTCCAGCACCCAGACAAAGGTCGAACCATGGACCCAACCCCCGCCATGGTAGGACAGGCTGAATTGCGTCTGCCCCGCCGCGTTGCTCGCCATGTCGGCCAGGTTGGGTGCATGGACGGGCGGCGGATACCAGGCGTTGGAACACCAGAAAACGTTGGAACTCATTTCTTCGAGACGGACGTCCGTGGCGGGCACGTTGACCGCGGGAAATCCCGCCGCATCGATCAAGGTCACGCTGATGACCGCGCTGGTGGGTATGCCGCCGAAGGCGTAGCAGTTGGCCAGTTGTGTGCCCGAACCGTTGGGAATAAGGAACATGGAAACAGAGGGCGGTCCTGGGGTATTGAGAACGGCCGTACAGTTCTGGGCGACTGGAAAACTCTGGGCCAGGGCCGGGCCGGCCCCTGACAGGATGACTGTTGCGGCAACGGTCAGGGCCGCCACAAGCCGTCGTGACGATCGTTTCATGCCTCTCCCCCTTGTTTCGCCCCTGGGAAGGGACGGTATTCGCAGAGGCATCGCGACCGCTGGTCTTTTTGCTTTCACACCGAAGGAAGAGCTGGCCGCGGGGCGATCCCCTGTCCATGATGGAACTGGATACACGTTATCCGAATTCCTGTGATTCGGCCATCAGACTGACCTTTTCCTTTCATTTCAAAGCACATCAACCGTACAATTCCATTTCATTCGGCACCAGATGCGACATTTGGTCCTGATTCAAGGTTATGCTCCCGAAGGGAATGTGGATATGGGTGGACGCGGAACCGGTTTTTATCTTCTGGTTTTCCTCCTGGGAATCTTCCTGTTGGCCATTCCGGCTGATCTTTCCCGGGCCGAGGAAACCGATTCCGAAGAGAAGACCGCGGATCGTCCCAAGATCGGCATCGCCCTCGGTGGTGGCGGAGCTCGTGGCGCAGCCCATATCGGAGTCCTGCAGGTCCTGAAGGAAATGAACATTCCGATCGACTACGTGGCCGGCACGAGCATGGGATCGGTCGTGGGTGCCCTTTACGCTGTCGGTGTCGATCCCGACGAAATCGAAATCATTCTGACCGGAGTGGATTGGGCTGATCTCTTCTCGGACCGCCCCGAGCGCACCCAGCGTATCTTCCGTCGCAAGCAGGACGACTCCGCCGCCTTTATTCCCGTGGAATGGGGCTGGAAGGGCCGCATCGTCCTGTCGTCGGGAGTGGTCGCGGGGCAGAAGCTGGGATTTGCCTTCCGCAGCCCTGCCCTCTACCTGTCAGGGCACCGCGGTTTCGATGAATTGCCTTACCCATTTCGCTCCGTAACCACCAACCTGCAGACCGGCGAAATGCATGTCCTGGACACAGGCAACCTGCTCAAGGCCGTGCGCGCCAGCATGAGTATTCCCGGCGTCTTCCCTCCCGTGCATTGGGACGATTTGACCCTGGTGGACGGTTACCTGGCCCGCAACCTGCCGGTGGACGTGGTTCGCGCCATGGGAGCCGACATCGTCATCGCGGTGGACGTCGGACAACTCCCCGAAACCACTGATCCGGAGAAATTCAAGACCCTCATGGGCATCACCGGCCAGAGTGGGCTCATCGGCGCGCGGCAGAACGTGGACCCCCAATTGTTGGATGCCGACATCATCATCCACCCCGACCTGACCGGCATCTCCTCACGGGAATTCGAACGTGTGGGAGAAACCATCGAACCCGGGCGCAAGGCGGCCGAGGCGGTTGCCGAGCAACTCAAGGCCTTGTCTATTAGCCCAGCCGCCTACCAGGCTCATCTCGAGGCCCACGCCCCCAGGGAAATCGAGGAAATGGTCATCGACGACATAGTCCTTGTCAATAGTACCCGGGTTCACGACACGGCCATCCTCAGGAACATCCGCCAGGAAAAGGGGCAGGTTCTCGATCTCGACGAATTGAAGTTCGACCTGGCCAAACTCTATGATTTCGGGGTATTCGAGCTGATGGATTTCGAGTTACGGCAAATGGGCGACGAACTGATCCTGGTCGTTACGGCCAGTGAAAAATATTACTCACCCAACATCATCAATTTCGGGCTGTCCTACGAGGGTGGCGAAGGCGGAAAAAGTGAACTCGCGGTGCGCATGCGCTGGACCCGCCTGGAAATGAATCGTTACGGCGCCGAGTTGCGGTCCGACATCCAGCTGGGAAAAAATTCCCTCCTGCAATCGGAATACTATCAGCCCCTGACCTGGAAGCGCCGCCCCTTCTTCGCCCTGACCGGCAAGGCGGAAGTGGACATCAAAGACTGGTATTTCGAAAGTCATCGCTGGGGAGAATACAAAACCACCGAATTCAGCATCAAACCCGAATTCGGATTCCGGATAGGTCACTACGGGGAAATCCGGGCGGGTCTGGAATACGGTCACCTGGAAGCCAGGGACAGGACGGGCCTAAGCCTTGCCGAATTCAATGGCACCGGGGGCGGGTTTTCAGCCAGGCTGGCTTTTGACATGTACGACCTGGCGGTACTTCCCCGGCACGGATACGCAGCCGTGATCCAGATAACCCAAAAAAGGCCGGAATTCGGTTCCGGCCTTGATTATACCAAAATGAACGCGGGGGTTGGGGGCGCCCAATCCTTCAACCGCCATACATTCCTGGCCTCCGTAGATGGTGGAACCGGTTTCAAGACCGACTTGCCGGAGTTCACGCTGTTTACACTGGGCGGACTGGCCCGGTTGTCCGGTTACGCCAAGGACCAGTTCCGCGGCGCGGTGTATAGCCTGGCCAAGATCGCCTGGTACCATCAATTCGCAGGAAGCGATAGTCCTTTTTCAAATTCCTATTACTTCGGGATTCAGCTGGAAACCGGCAACGCCTGGCGCGATTATGACGCGATGGCCTGGAACAACCTGCTGTACAGCGGTCTGGTGTCACTGGTGGCCAAGACAAGCCTGGGCCCGCTGGCTGTGTCCTACGGACGGTCCGAGGATGGCCAGGACTCCATTTATGTCACGCTCGGCACCATCCGGGGCTTTCTGAATTGACCGGAAAGGCCGCCCGGGATTCATTTATTGAGTTGTGCCTCTGAAATTGTGTTTCCTCTTTCCCCTTGCTCATTTTCAGAGCAAGGGGAGATTTTTCAGTACGCCATCTTCAACTCGTGTTTGCGGTTAACCTTCAAAGCCCGGGTCTCGACGTTCCGGTCATAATAATCA
>DAOWLV010000256.1 GCA_030643455.1 Candidatus Krumholzibacteriia bacterium
GGATCGCATCTGCACCCACACCCTCGCTTTCGAGGGCGACAGCAACGTAGCCTGGTATGAGGGCAGTTATTCCGAGTATGAAGCCGATCGTCGAAAGCGCCTGGGTGAAGATGCGGACCAGCCGCACAGGATCAAGTATCGTAAACTGACGCATGGTTAGTGGTTTTCTGCCCCAAAAGGAACATTGACTTATTCAAGGTGTTGTTAAGTATAGCCTTAGGTGATATCGACCCGCCGGCGGGTCGATCGCCAGCCGGGCCTCAAGTAGCAGGCAGCCATCATCCCCTGGCCATGCATACCCTTGCTGGAAACAATCCGCAGAGCCCGGGCGAGGACGTTTCCAGCAAGGGTATGCATGGCCAGGGGATGATGGCTGTCTGCTACTTCAGGCGCAGCTCGCCAACCACATCACGGGAATCCAGGGAACCCACCGGATAAACCCCCACCCGCTGATCGTAATAAGGCGTTTTGGCGTAGAACCAGTGCCGGATGGCCCAGGGATCGGCCGCAAACTCCGGGTCGGCGGCCTTGCGCTCGGCCAACTCCGCGGCCAACGACGGATTGTCCGCCAGCATTTCAATAATCATTTCCTCGATGACGTAGGACTCCACGTATTCCACTCGCTCGAAGATCGCGTCGAAATATCCCCATTGCACCAGGGAGTCAGGGGCCTTGGGTTCCAGGAGGTGGGCGACAACCCGGGCGGTGCGCTGATTCATGTCCACCACGACAGATCCGGCGGGGAAGAGGCGTGTCTCGGTCACCGGTTCCGAAGTGAAAGTCACCGGGTGATGCCCCTCATAGGGACGTTCCTGCCATTTGGCGTCGGAAAATTTCCAGGTGCGGATTTCCAGTTCCGCCGGGGCGGCCAACCGGCGGAGCTCCACCCCATGGGCCGCCAGACGTTCGATCGCCACGGTCCATTCGGGCGGGATGACATAGGCTTCGGGCAGCTCAGCAGTTACCGAAGGCGAGTGCTCGCCGAAAAACGCCAGCTCCATGGTTTCGGGTTCGCCGGTAAAATGGTTCCACTCGCCACCCGTCACCTCGCTGGTGACCGTTTCGTAGGACACGCCGGCAAACGCCACCATTGTGGAGTCTTCGGCGAGCTCGAATTTCAACGGGAACGGCGCGGCGCGGAAACCCGGACTGGCCGTGGCCTGGTCGGCCTCCAGGACAAGGCTGCGCAGGCGACCCGCATCGGTGTTGAGCCAGCTGAGGGTATTGGTCACAAGCTTGAGGGTGCTGTTCACCCGGGTCGGGTAATCCTTCAGCATGTGGGTTTCGATCAGCAGGCCCGGCCGGTTCTGCAGAGCGGTGTATCCCTGGCTGAACCGGGGAGTCGCCACCCAGGTCCGCAGGCCGCTGCGCGGATCGTGCCATTTCTTGAAGGCGACATAGGGCGCCATGGGAAATCCGTCGGTGACCATGGCCGCGTTCATCTTTTCCTCGTAGGCAATTGTCCAGGTGGTCAGACCGGGGTCCATGTTGCCCCGGGTTTCCATGCTGTAGGTGATGGCGTACTGATAGTCGGCCCCGTCGGTGGAATGGATGTCGATGAAGAAATCCGGCAGCCACTCGTTGAACATGCCGAGCCAGTCCCGCATTTCGGGAGTGTCGGCCTTCAGGAAATCCCGGTTCAGGTTCAGGTTCTGGCCCGTGACCCGCCAGCCCATTTCCTCGGGGCCGTTCTGGTTGATGCGGTTGTAGGGCCCGAAACGTTCGTGGCCGTCCACGTTGAAGATGGGCACGAACAGGAACGTGACCTTGTCCAGCAGCTCGGAGGCGAGGTCGGGATTCTCTGCCAAGTCCCTCAACAGCAGCATGCCGGCGTCCTTGCCGCAGGATTCGCCCGCGTGGATGCAGGCCTCCACCAGCAGCACCACCCGGTCTTCGCGATCGTGATGATCGGCAGCCGTGAACCGACCCTCCCGGTCGGCGATGACCAGAGGCAGCTTGCGGCCCTGGGGGCTGGTTCCGAAGGACGTCAGTTCGATGAGCGGACTGTCTGCCGCGAGATCGGCGAACCAGGCCATCGTCTCCTCGTAGGTGGGCGTGAGCTTGCCGCCGGATTCTTCGAAGGGGGTCTGCCGGGCGGTGGCGTAATCGGCCAGGGTCAGGGCCACCGCAATCAGAATGAACATCGAGATGAAAAGGCCCTTGGTCTTCATGCGTGGTCCACCCTTGTCTGGCTGTTGAATCGAAAAAGCTGGTGGATAATACTCGAATCCCGCCAAAAGGATGCACTGGAAAAGCGAGAGGGAGCCCCCGAAGGGACTCCCTCTTTCTGCAGGTATTACCGGCGCGCCTGTCAGGGCGGAGCATTCCGGGTTGGGTTTACCTATCTACCAGGCCAACCACGCGGTCAGATAGGCGATGGGGCTATCGCTGACATCACCATTAAGAGGCAAGTAACCGCTGTGAACGTCATCCTCTTCGAGGGCGAGATCCAGGCCCCAGTTGCCCTTGTTGATACCCATACCGAGGGTCCACATGAAGAAGTTTTCGCGGTACTCCTCTTTGTCCTCGGTGATTGGAGTTCCGGCGTTTTCATCTGTGTCGGTCAAGGAAGCGTTCTGGGACATGACGCCGCCCCTGGCCACCAACCAGCTATTGAGGTAGTACTCCATGGCAAAGTTGTAGGCAGGGAAACCGATAAAACTGGTGGAGTCCTTCGTCTCGGGGTTCCCGAAGTTGGGACTGTCGGTACTCAGGTAATTAAAGTTCATGTAGGCTGCAACTTCCCACTCGCCGGGAGTGCCCCAGACCGGACCGAAAGAGCCACGGAAACCACTGGTTGACAGCTTGACCGCGTCAGTCACCTTCGGTTCGTTGGAACCATTGGCGTAAGCCGCAATCCAGCGCCAGTCCAGGCCGCCGAAGTCCTCAATGTCGCCACGGGCCAACAGGCTGAAGTTGAAGAAGCTCCAGTCGTTCTGATCACTGGGAGCCAAACCCACCAAATCGTCCGTGTAGCTACCAAAGCCGACCTCACCGGCCAGTTCGACCGAACCCAGCGTGGTTCCCACCTGAAAGCTGAGCATGTTGGAGGAGTTGTCCGTTGTGGGATCACCGGTGGGGGGAATTACCTTGTCCTTGTCCGTGGCCCAGCTGACGTTGACTCCCCAGGGCATATCGAAGAGGCTGAAGGCCGCGCCCAGGTCCCACCACTCCAGTGAACTGCCCGACGAACCATTGCTACCGGGAGTACCGTTCAAGAAGAATGATGTAAAGCCGGAGTAGCGATCGGATCCACCCCCGGCCCAGAAGGCCGTGTTGTTGAGATAGTCGCCGCGGCCAGTGTTGAAGTTCCACACCACGTTGTCGCCGAAAATAATGGAACCATTACCTTCATCACCGCCACTGGGAGCCATGTCGATGATCACCCGGTTCTTGTATTTCATCAACAGCTGGGGAAAGGCAAACATGTCATCAGCGTCGTTGATGAACTGGTTACCTGCAAGACTGGACCGACGTGCAGCCTGGGCATCCATGGCACTGGATACCAGAACGAGCGTCAGCGTGAGAAGCATGATAGCGCGCCAAGTATTGGACCTCATCAGTAGCAACCTCCTGTTTATTGATCTTGCACCCGCTCCGACCGCACCAGTTGTTTCACATTGTTCCATCCGTGTGAACCCAAGCCGGGCGGCGGTGAGACAACCTAGTTGTCGTCTCTTCATTGCAAACACAAGACCAGTTTTTCTACTGATACTGGTAATTAGGGCTCTTATATAAATACCCGTCAACACAAAATTTTCATTTTATTCCCAAATATATCCCCCAATCCCCCATTAACCCCTGTCTTCAGGGGTTAATGTGCCATTCCGACTGTTTTTAGGTGATGTTCGGGCCGTTAACTGGCTTGCGTGTAAAAAGAATCCGGGTAATCCGCAGGCCGAAGGCTGAGGACATCCCGGATTCTTTTTACACGCAAGCCAGTTAACGGCCCGAAGACCCCCTACTTGGTACGAATCACCACATCCCCGCTGAAGGTGTTAATACGCACCCTGGCCTCCCCACCACCAACGGTGAACTCCAGCTCCCTACCGGGTGCATATTTACTAGTCTTGCGCGATTTCTGGCCAAAGCCGTTGTCGATCTCCCCGGAAAAGGTCTCGATATCGAAGTCGGCGCTCAGGTCGCCGGGAACGATCAGGATCAGATCGCCGCTGTGCAAATCGAAGCTGAAATGGGCGTCGCCGGCCAGGTCACCCTTGATCGTGGCATCCCCCGCCACCGATTCCACGTTCAGGCCCAGGAACTTGTCGAAGGCCAGATCGATGCTGCCACTGACGGTCCCTACCTCGATATCGCTGGCCTTGCCCCTGGCCTTCACCTTGCCGCTGATGCTGCCGATCTCGATCTCAGGGGCACCGCCTTCGATGAAAACGTCGCCACTGATGGATTCGGCCTCCAGCTCTTCGCATTCCCCGGTGACGGTGACATCACCGCTGATCGAGGACACATCCACCTGGCCGGTGACATCGGAGACCTCGATGAAGGCGCTGATGCACTCGACCTCCAGGCGACTGTCCCGGGGCACGTTGATCACCAGGTTGGCTTCGCCCTTGATCTTCTTCTTGTTATCGGGATAGACGACTTCGATCCGGGTTTTTTTCTTTCCCGTCTTGAACTTGAGTTCCTCGATATCCCCGGAAAGGGTCCCTTCCACGCTGACTTCGGCCTTGTCCCAGCCGACGACCACGATCGAACCCGAGATGTTCTCGATCATGACCGTCCCGGTGGCCGAAGCGGGCCCGGATTCCTTGACTTCCCGGTCGGCCGCGGTCACCGGCGCCACCAGGGTCATCACCAGCAGCCCGGTCACCAGAGCCATGAATCCGTATTTGAATTCCCTGTTCCTGATCATTGCAATTCCTCCTGTGAGCCCGCCGAACCTGCCGGACGGGGTTTGTCGAACAGAGCCTCTTAATTGCGCACGAGGCTTTCGGTGTTCCTGCGCAGCAGGTTACCCCGGGTCTTGTGAACCATGAGAACGAGATGGGACAGATTCCTGTTGGCGGGATCATCGGCCAGGGCGAGCGTCAACTCGTCCAGGGCCTTGTCGATGACCGCCATACCGCTATTCGGGGCTTCGGACTCCTCGGCGCCGTCCAGTGAAGCCACTTCCTGGAGGATCGAATCTCCAGTGATCGAGCGGATTCCGGTCCAACCCGCGGCCAGCATCAAGGTCAGCGCCGCTGCCACCGCGGCCATTCGCAGCCAGGGCCGGCGTTTGCGACCAGGCGCGCTGCCTGTGGA
>DAOWLV010000147.1 GCA_030643455.1 Candidatus Krumholzibacteriia bacterium
CTCCTTGCAATCGATACATAGACGGGTGTAGGGCAATCGTTTCAGGCGGGCCAGCCCGATGGCCTGGGTGCATTCCTGGCACTTGCCGTAACTGCCGTCCTCGATCCGGCCCAGGGCCTCTTCTATGTTATAGAGATATCGTCCTTCGGTGTTGGCGAACTTGATGGTGGTTTCATACTGGAACTCGTCCGAGCCCTGATCCGCCATGTGGTTCGAGTGGGATTTGCCCGCCTCCAGCCCCGATTGGTCGTCGGTGTGTTTGATGATCTTTTCATGCTTGGCCAGAGATGTCGTCACCCGCTCCTTCTCCGCGGTGAGCAATTTCCTGAATCTCTGCAGCTCGGTTTTGCGCATGGGGTCCCTCCCCTTCAGGCATCAGACCTTGTCCAGGGCGATGCCGATTTCATTGTCATCGATCTTGAATGTGTCTTTATAAGCCAATTCCCCGTTTGAAGCAACGTCAAGGGCAAGGGTTTCGGTGGTGATTCGCTCGGAAAACCGTGAAACCGCCACCAGGACTGCCTCAGGACCGCTAATGGCCAATTTGATCCGGTCAGAAACTTCCAACCCGCTTTTCTTGCGCAGATTCTGGACCTTGTTGATGATCTCCCGGGCCAGCCCCTCCTGTATCAGGTCCTCCGTCAGGGTCGTGTCCACCGCCACGGTCAACCCCTGTCCGCCGGTGGCCACGAAGGAACCCACCCCCTCTTCTTCCACGATCACCTCTTCGAAGGTGAAATCGACGTCTTCTCCCTCGAAATCCAGGGCAACCCGGCCATCGGCGCGAAGAGTCATGATTTCCGCCGGGGTCATGGAGGTGATGCGCTTGGCCGCCAGAGGGGAACGTTTGCCGAACCGGGGTCCCAGGGCGCGGAAATTGGCCTTGGCCGACAGATTCGCGATCTCGCGGGGATCGGCGACCGTGGCCACCTCCTTGACGTTCAATTCACCGGCGATATAACCGGTCAAGAGTTCATCCGCCATCAACCGGGTCACGCGGTCGTCGTCCGCGTGCATGACCAGCTTGCCCAGGGGTTGCCGGGTCTTGAGGGCCGCTTTCTGGCGCAGACTGCGACCCAGCCCCACCACGATCTGGGCCGCAGCCATGGATTTTTCCAACCCCTCGTCGATCCGGGATTCGTCCGCCACGGGGAAATCCTCCAGATGCACGGATCGGTGGGGATCGGCGTGGGCGGTCAGGGCACGGAAAATCTCCTCCGCCACAAATGGAATGAACGGAGCCAGCAGGCGCAGGCTGGATTCCAGAACGGTGTGAAGCGTGGTGAAGGCAGCCCGTTTGTCGGCGGTCATCTCCCCCTTCCAGAACCGGCGGCGGCTGAGCCTGAGGTACCAGTTGCTCACATCGTCCTGGAAAAAGGTGCCGATGGTCTTGGCCGCCCGGGTCAGGTGCAGCGATTCGAGGTCGGCGGTCACCGACCGGGTCACGCTCTGCAGGCGGCTGAGAATCCAGTGGTCCAGCTTGTCGAGTTCCAGGTCGCCACCTTCGGCAGGCGTGAACCCGTCGAGATTGGCGTAGAGCGAAAAGAAGTTGTAGGTATTCTCGAGCGTGGCCAGGAGCTTGCGCTGGGCTTCCTTCACTCCCTCCCCGTCGAAACGGGTGGTGGTCCAGACCGGACTGCAGGTGACCATGTACCAGCGCAGCGGATCAGCGCCCACGGTGCGCATGATTTCCATGGGGTTCACGGTGTTCCCCAGGCTCTTGGACATCTTCTTGCCCTTGCCGTCCAGGATCAGCTCGTTCACGAGGCAACTCTTGTAGCTGCTGGTCCCCTTCAGGAAGGTGCTGATGACCAGCATGGTGTAGAACCAGCCACGCGTCTGGTCGATGCCCTCACTGATGAAATCAGCGGGGAACTGGCTTTCGAACAGCTCCTTGTTCTCGAAGGGATAGTGGTACTGGGCGAAGGGCATGCTGCCGGAATCGAACCAGGCATCGATGACCTCACTGGTCCTCCGCATGGTTCCCGAGCAAACGTCGGCTGTGCAGTCGAAGGTGATGTCGTCCACGTGGGGCCGGTGCAGATCGAGCTCCGAATGGTCGTTGCCCGTCAGTTCGCTCAGGTCCGCGCGGCAGGTGGGAACATGCTGATGCCCGCAATCGTCGCAGATCCAGATGTTCAGCGGCGTACCCCAGAACCGGTTCCGGCTCAGGCTCCAGTCGATGTTGCCGGCCAACCAGTTGCCGAACCGGCCGCTGCCGACCTCGGGCGGGGCCCACGTGATCGCCTTGTTGGCCTCGACCAGCTGATCCCGCATGGAACTGGTCTTGATGAACCAGCTCGGGGTGGCAAAGTAGATCAGCGGGTTGTCGCAGCGGTCATGGTAGGGATAATCATGGCTGTAGGTTTCTTCCCGCAGCAGTTTGCCCTCGGCCTGCAGATGTTTGATGATCTTCCGGTCGGCCTTCTTGACGTGCAGCCCCGCCCAGGGCGTGACCTCTTCGGTGAATTGACCGTTGGCATCGACAGGTTTGAAGAAGGCCAGTTTTTCCCGTTTGCCGATCTGGTAATCGTCTTCGCCGAAAGCCGGAGCCATGTGGACGATGCCGGTACCCGAATCGAGGGTCACGAAATCAGCCTCGACCACCACGAAAGCCCTCTGGCCATCGGTGGAAACGAAAGGCAGCAGTTGTTCGTAGGTGCGGCCGATCAGGTCGGCGCCCTTGAATTTTTCCAGGACCTCGGTCGGCACCTCGGGATCCAGCACACCCAGCCGGGCTTCGGCCAGGATCAGGATTTCCTCGCCGTGACGTACGCGCACGTAGTCGAAATCGACGCCGACGGCCAACGCCACATTCGAAGGAAGAGTCCAGGGGGTGGTGGTCCAGGTCAGGAAATATTCATCCCCATCCGAGGCCTTCAATTTGACGAAGATGCTCGGATCGTTGACGGTACGATAGCTGTTGGCCATCTCGTGGCTGGAGATCGGCGTGGCGCAGACAGGGCAGTAGGGCACGACCTTGTGCCCCTTGTAGAGCATGCCGGCGGCGTGGAACCGGCTGAGGATCCACCAGACCGTCTCGATGTAGTTGTTGTCGTAGGTGATGTAGGGATCGTCCAGATCGACCCAGTAGCCCAGGCGCTCGGTGAATTCGTCCCAATCCGTCTTGCAGGACCAGACACTCTCGCGGCACTTCTCGTTGAACGACACAAGCCCGAAATCCTGGATGGCCTGGGCGCCCTGGATACCGAGTATTTTCTCCACGGCCCGTTCGACCGGCAGGCCGTGGGTGTCCCAACCCGCCTTGCGCACCACCCGGTGTCCGGTCATGGTCTTGAACCGGCACATGACGTCCTTGCACAGCCGGGCCATGACGTGGTGCACGCCGGGCAGGCCGTTGGCCGTCGGGGGCCCCTCGTAGAACACCCATTCCGGCGAACCGGCCCGCTGGGCGATACTGCGCCGGAAGGTGTCGTCTTCCTTCCAGAAACCGCTGATCAGTTCCTCGGAATGGGAATCGTGGAATTTACTGGCCAGGGCAGGATAAGTGGGTTTGCTGTCCCCGGATGGAGTGTTGGCCATCGTTCCGTATTGTCCTTTGGCGGTTGGATCGGTACTTGCCTTTTTCAACCAGCTCGTATCAAAGAGTCACATTTTTCAAAAAACCGGTCACCAGAGCCTCGAGAGCGGGCTGGGCAGCGTTGGCCACCTTGATGATCGCCTCCACGTTGGCCGGGTGCAGAGCGTCGGGGAAGCAGGCGTCGGTGATCACCGACAGGCCGAGCACCCTCATGCCACCGTGCACGGCGGCCAGACACTCCGGTACACTGGACATTCCCACCGTATCGGCGCCGATGGTGCGCAGGAACCGGTATTCTGCCCCCGTTTCCAGGTTCGGGCCCGCGACCGCGGCATAGACCACCTTTTTCAGGGGTATCTTCAGATCCAGGGCCACCTTTTCCATCGTGGCCAAAAATTCCCGGTCGTAGGGTTCAGACATGTCCGGGAACCTGGGGCCCAGACGGTCATCGTTCCAGCCGATCAAAGGGTTGTCGCCCATCAGGTTGATGTGATCGGTCATGACCGTGATATCTCCCGGCCCGTGCTGGGGGTTCATGCCGCCGACCGCGTTGCTCATCAGCAGGGCCTCACAGCCCAGAGCCTTCATCACCCGCACCGGCAGGGTGATCTGCTGCATGCTGTAGCCCTCGTAATAGTGGACCCGGCCCTGCATGGCAACGATCTTCCGGCCCCCCAGTTTGCCGAAAACCAGGTTGCCGTCATGGCTGGTGGCCGTGGATTCCACGAAGTGGGGCAAATCACCGTAGGGAATGGAACAGACCGCTTCGATGCTGTGCCCCAGTTCGCCCAGGCCCGTCCCCAGGATCAGGCCGAACTCCGGCTCGAAATCGGTCTTTGTGCGGATGAAGCCGGCGGCTTCGGCAATCTGCTGCCACATGTCGTTCAAAACGACCCTCCAGGTATAAAATACGGTTTTCAGGAACGAGACAAACTAACATGGCCTCCCCGGCCCACCAAGAAAAAAGCGGGAATCCGTGGATTCCCGCCATTCTCCGCAGTGAGATTGAGGATTTTCCGCCGTACCGGGCGCCAGGACCCGGTCCCGGCGCTCGTCTCTTTCGGTCAGTTGTTGTCCTTGTCGGTACCCACGGTCACCGGTTCCTCGCCGTTGGTCATCACCGGTCCATCTGCCAGGGAGGGTTCATGGTCTTTTGATCCGTGGTCGGTGGATGATTCGCTGTCCTTCGACTCGGGTTCATCATGGGTCTCAGCCAGGGACTCGGAGACCAGGTCGGCGATGGATCCCGAGGCATCATCATCGTCCTGCCTGCCGGCACCCGTGTCGTAGTCCCGCCAGATATCCTTTTCCACCGATGTGGCGGGGATGGCCACTTCCGGCTTTTCCTCCACGCTGTCGGCGACTTCTTCGTCGATTGGAGGCAGGTCGCGGGGAGCGGACGGATCGCCCTCGATCCGGTTTCTCGCGGCAAAGGGGTCCAAATCCTTGGCCGGTTTCGGAGCCTCTTCAATGGTTGCCTCCGGGGCGGCGACTGGAGTTGGCATCGGGGTCGGCAGCGGAGTTGATTTCGGAGCCGCATGATGGGACGCCTTGGGGATGTAGGTCGGGGTCGGGTCGGATTTCCGGCGGGAATTCCCGGCGGTGGCCACGACTGAATCGACGATATCGGTCAGTCGATTGTCCAGATCCTCGAAATCGCTCTCATGGGTCTCGACAAACTGGATCTGGGCCTGGGCCAGGGACTTGAACCGGGCCAGGTAGTTTTCCTTTTCCTTGCGCAACCCGATGATTTCGCGGCGCAGTTCCTCGGTCCGCAGACGGCATTCCTCGAGGATACGCTGGGCCTGCATTTCGGCATCCTGGACGATCAGTTCGCCCTTTTTGCTCGCGTTCTCACGGGTTTCCTTCATGACGCGTTCGGCGGTCATCAGGGTATCCCGGAGATTTCGCTCCATGCCCTGGTACTCATGGATCTTGTCTTCCTGCTCCATGATCAGCTCTCGGATCTGCTTGTTGTCGACCAGTACGGTTTCGTACTCGTCAGCAAGAGTCGAGAGAAAGGCCCGGACTTCGTCACAATCGAAACCTCGGACCGCCTTGCGGAATTCCTGTTTGCGGACGTCGAGCGGCGTGATCCTCATGTCATTCTCCTCCAACTGCGGATAACGGGCCTCGGGATCCGGATTGTCGGGTCGCAGCGGACCAGGCAAAAGTTCAACAATCCGTATCAGATGCCAACTTGAACAATCAATCTCATGAGGAGTTTTATCAAGAGCCATGCCACGATGGGTGAAAGGTCGATACCACGCAGGGGAATGAGGGCTCGCAGGAAGCCCAGCACCGGTTCAGTCACCCGGATGACCATCAAAAGAATCTCGTTACGGGGCCTGGGGTTCAGCCAGCCCTGGATCACCCGGACGACGATCAGCCAGGAGTAGACCTGCAGAACGGCCACGAGAAGTTTCGTGATGGTCATATATCAACCTTTCCGGCCTGTTTCTGGCCGGTGTATATCCAGATCACCCCTGGCGGGGACCGAAAATGGCGCCGCCTATCCGGACCAGGGTGCTGCCTTCGGCGATGGCCGCCTCGAAATCACCGCTCATGCCCATGCTCAACTCGGGCAGGGGCAAGCCGGAGGCCGTTCGGGTGTCTTCGGCCGTACGCCTGAGTGAGGCAAAACCCGTTCGCAGCTCGTCTTCTTGCGCGCCGTACTTCGCCATCCCCATCAGGCCCTGCAGATCAAGACCCGGAAGAGCGGCGATTCGGGCGGCAACGTCGGCGACCTCCACGGTAGCCAGACCCTGTTTCTGGGCCTCCCCGGAAATATTCACTTCCAGCAGGATGGTCTCGGTCCGACTTTCATCGCTTACCAGGCGGGACAGCTTTTCCGCCAGCTTGACTGAATCCACGCTGTGGAGCATATGAAAACGGCCGGCAGCCTTGCCGGCCTTGTTGCTCTGAAGATGTCCGATGAAGTGCCAGCGAAGGTTTCCGGCGGGAAGTCCGGCCGCCTCCAGCAGGCGCGCCAACTCCGGCTGCCGGTTCACCGCTTCGACGACCCTGTTTTCCCCCAGGTCCCACTGGCCGGCCCGGCAGGCCTCGACAACCATGGGCAGAGCAATCCGCTTGCTCACCGCCACCAGCCTGACCGCGTCATCAGGTCTTCCGGACCGATGGCAGGCCTCGGTGATCCTGTCACGGACCATCGCCAGACGTTCGGCCACCGGGCGGTCGGCCATATCCAATCCTATCGCCAGCGCAGCAGCAGGGTCTTCGGATCCAGTTCAATCTGGACCTGGGCCGGCTCGGTGCTGCCGTGCTCCTTGAGGATCTTGACCTTGACGTGATCGCTATCCGACTCGAGGTTGACGATCACGCCGATCTCGTCATCGAACCGTGCCACCGAGTTGGGAACTCCGCGGGCATCGGATTCCTGGCCCTCGCGGTGGATATTGCTGCTGGTCCAGATTTCGGCCCCCCACTCGGCGGCCATTTTCTTCACGCCCTGGATCTCCCATTCCTCGGTATTTTCGAAGCGCGGGGTCCCGTCCAGGATGACCATGTCGGGCACAAAACCGGCGGCATCCTTGAGGAAGGCCACCGACTGCTCGAGTTTCTCGAGGGAAAAGGAATCGCGGTTGTAGACGTGGATGTAACGGTTGCGTTCCATGCGCAGCTGCTTCTGGGGAATCTGGTCCAGGTCCAGGGAGGCGGCCATGGCGTGGAATATCTGGTCGAAGAAGTTGTTGATGTGTTCGACGCTTTCCTTGGTCGAGATGTAGAGCACCTTCTTGCCCTGCAGAAGCTGATCGACGGCCAGGCCGATCAGGAATCCTGTCTTGCCGACACCGTGCCTGGACAGGACCACGCCCAGCTTCCCCTCACCCAGACCGCCGCCGATGGCCCGCTCGAAGATGCGGACGGGGCTGCGTTCCATCATGCTTTTTTCAACCATCGTCTTCCTCACTC
>DAOWLV010000407.1 GCA_030643455.1 Candidatus Krumholzibacteriia bacterium
AACAAGCGTGACCACCACTCCGGCGATCAGGATGCCAAGAATGATACATGGAATAGCCATCCGCAAGGGGAGTTTGAACAGGTAAGCCGCCACGCTGCCGGTCCAGGCGCCGGTCATCGGAGCGGGAATCGCCACGAACAGGATCAACCCCAGGCTTTCGTATTTTTTAATCAGATTACTGCGGCTGACGGTGCGTCGGAACAGCCATTCGAAGAAGCGATCCATGGTCTTGAAGCGTCGCAACCTGCGTTCGGCCGGGCCCAGCAACAACAGGATGGGCAGCACGGGCACGAAATTCCCCACCACGGCGATCAGGTAGATCACCAGAGGGCTGCTCATGTGCATGGCATAACCCAGGGGAATGGCGCCCCTGAGCTCGAATATCGGCAACATCGCCACCAGAAACACGGCCACCGGTGCGGGAAGTAACTGAATGGATTCCAGGAGCTGTTCACGCACGATGTTCTCCTTCGGCTGTCACCCCGGAAAGAAGGGGAACAAACCGGCAGGATACCGACTCTTCGATGGACACTTCCTCGCCCTGCCGCCGGTAACGGTACAGGATCTGATCGTTGCCCTTGCTGATGGGAATCAAGAGGTGGCCGCCGTCCTTGAGCTGGGAAACGAGATGGGTCGGCACGGTGGTAGCGCAGGCGGTCACCATGATGGCATCGAAGGGGGCATGGTCGTGAACGCCTTCGGCGCCGTCGTGGGCCAGAATATTGATGTTCTCCACCCCCAGCTGGGCCAGCATGACACGGGAACGCTCGGCGAGAGGCCGGATTCTTTCCACCGATATGACACTGCGGGCCAGCTTGGCCAGGATGGCGGCCTGGTAACCCGATCCCGTGCCGACTTCGAGAACATGCTCGTGGCCCTGGAGTTCCAGCAGGGAGGTCATCAAGCCCACGGTGAACGGCTTGCTGATGGTCTGTCCGTGACCGATGGGCAGGGCGCTGGGCTGGTGGGCGCGGTGCTGGAGCAGTTTGGGCACGAAGAGGTGTCTGGGCACTTCCTCCATGGCTGCCAGGACGTGGCGGTCGCTGATACCGGCGTCGACCAGTTGCTCGCGAACCATGCGCCGCCGGGCGACGGCGTAGTCCTTCATCGGGCGCCACCGCCCTCGGCGGTCTTGGGAAGGCCCTCACGTTCGAGATGCTTCATTTCCTGCTGCAGACCGTAGTGGGTCAGATCCACCATCAGGGGGGTCAGGCTGACGTACCCCTGCTCCACGGCGCAGTAATCGCTGCCGTTCTCGCGGGCCCAGGTCGGCCCCTGTCCGCCGATCCAGAAGTAGGGACGCCCGTGGGGATCCACCTGGTCGGTGATCACGTTGCTGTAGACACGGCTGCCGAGGCGCGTGACCTTGATGCCCTGGATGTTGCTGGGCGGACCGTCGGGGATGTTGATGTTCATCAGTGACCCCTTGCGCAGGGGAAACTCGAGAATGTCGCGCAGGCTGCGCCGGATGAAATCCCCCGCTCCGCTGAAGTCGGTGGGATGCCACGCGGCCAGCGAGAGGGCATAGCTGGGAATGCCGAACATCGTGCCTTCCATGGCCGCGGCTACGGTGCCCGAGTACAGGACATCCTCCCCCATGTTCGGGCCGTGATTGATGCCGCTCAAAACGATGTCGGGAGGATCCGAACGCAGGATCTTCTCCATGGCCACCAGAACGCTGTCGGTGGGTGTCCCGGTGACCGCGTACCGTCCTTCGCCCTTGTCCAGGATGCGCAGCGGTGAGGTCAGGGTCAGGCTATGGCTGGAGGCACTCTGCTGATCGCTGGGAGCCACGACGGTGACGCGGAAACCATCCATGGATCTGATGGTGCTCTCGAGAATACCGAGGCCGTGGGCGTCGATGCCGTCGTCGTTGGAGATCAATACGTGTTTGATGTTGCTCATGAAAAATCCAATCCTGAAGGCCGCCGGGATCAGTCCCGGGAAAACATCAACATGATGACCAGCCGGAAAAAACGGCCGGTATCGACAAAGGGATTGATGGAACTGGTTTCGTCACCGTAGACGGTCGTAATGGGAACCGAACCGATACGGTAACCACGGCGGGCCATCCGCACCAGGATTTCCGACTCGGAATCGTAACGGCTGGTGCGCAAAGTCAGGCCCTGGAAACATGAAGTCCGGTAAAGACGGTACCCGTTCTGGGAATCGGGGATGTCCTGCCCGGCCAGACGGCTGATGACCCAGCTGGTGAACTGGTTGGTCTTCAGGCGGATCCAGGGCATGTCTTCGGTGCGGGCCATGCGTGTGCCCACCACCACGTCGAAGCCACCCTGGCCTGCGACGTCGATGAAACCCTGCATCTCCTTCGGCAGGTGCTGCCCGTCCGAATCCATGGTGAAGACCCATTCGAGCTGCTGTTCCTGCGCCCAGCTGTAGCCCGTCTTGAGGGCCTCTCCCTTGCCCTTGTTGACCTCGTGGACGATGACCTCGGCCCCGGCCTGGCGAGCGGTGTCGTCGGTGCCGTCGGTGCTGCCGTCGTCCACGACCAGGACCCGGCACTCCGGCAGTGCGGTACGGATGTCGCCGATCACTTCGGTCAGGAAGCGAGCAGCATTCAACGCTGGCAGGATGGCACCGACCGTCATGGCTACATCTCCACTTCCAGCAGTTCGGCCAGCTCGGTGATGGTCCGGTCGAACCGTTCCAGCGCCGATTCGATCGCTTCGGGACTGGTCAGGTCCACCCCCGCACCCTTGAGAAGTTCAAGCGGCGCCTGGCTGCATCCCCCCTGGAGCATGCCGAGGTATGCGTCCACCGCAGGCTGCCCCATCTCCTTCACACGCTCGGCAATGGCCAGTCCACAGCTCAAGCCCGTGGCGTAGCTGTAGACGTAGTATTTGTAGTAGAAGTGCGGGATGTAGGACCACTCCATGCCGTCGTTTTCGCCCAGAGTGAATTCAGGTCCGTAATAACGCTGGATCAGATCGCGGTAGGTTTCGTCCAGCAACGCCGCGGTGATGGGTGTGCCCTCCTCTGCGTAACCGTGCACAAGACGTTCGAATTCGCTGAAAAGAGTCTGCCGATAGATGGTCGTGCGGATGCTCTCCAGTTCGGCGACCAGCAGGCCGGCCTTTTCATCCTTGCTGGTGGCGTTGGCCACCAGGTAGTCCGACAGCAGCGCCTCGTTGCAGGTGGATGCGATCTCGGCCAGGAAGGGTACGTACCGGTAGTTCTGGTATGGCTGGAACTCCATCGCCAGGGCGCTGTGCATGGCGTGGCCGTATTCATGGGCCAGGGTGGACATGTCGT
>DAOWLV010000182.1 GCA_030643455.1 Candidatus Krumholzibacteriia bacterium
GGTCTGGTCACCACCGAGGCCATCAAGGTGGGCGAATCGATCTCGCCCTGGGTCCAGGACAAACTCGACAATCCCGACGAGGTGGTGGTCTGGCTGCAGGGACTGCCCTACTACGACAAGATCGCCGCCTACGAGGACGATATCCTGACCCGCGCCGGCCAGATGGTAGGCGTGCTCAGCAAATTCCTGATCAACAACCTGTCCCACGCCACCACCGGGACGGTCCAGTTCCTGTTCATGCTGATGATCATGCTCTACAGCATGTATTTTTTCCTCATGGACGGGGACAAGCTCATCGATCTCATCCTGTATTACCTGCCCCTGGAAGACAAGGAAGAGCGGCGGTTGCTGGATAAATTCAGCTCCGTCACCCGGGCCACCCTCAAGGGGACCGCCGTGATCGGCATCCTGCAGGGCGGTCTGGCGGGGCTGGCCTTCGCCGTGGTCGGCATACCCAGCGCGGTGTTCTGGGGCACATTGATGGTCGTTCTTTCCATCATTCCGGGCATCGGCACGGCATTGATCTGGGTGCCGGCCGTGGTGATCCTGATCGCGGGCGGAAGCCTGGCCAAGGGCATCGGCCTGGCCCTCTTCTGCGGGCTGATAGTCGGCAGCATCGACAACGTGGTGCGGCCCCGCCTGGTGGGCAAGGACACCCAGATGCCCGATCTGCTGATCCTGCTGGGAACCATGGGCGGAATCATGATGTTCGGGGTGCTTGGCCTGATCCTGGGCCCGATCGTGGCGGCCCTGTTCGTCACGATCTGGGAAATCTACGGTGTGGTGTTCAAGGATGTGCTGCCACCGGGCCGTGAATAACGCCATAACCCGTTAACATCACTCTTAATTAGACCATCATGGGGTTTGCTCTTTCAGGGCCGTCACCTTAATTTCATCATTGAATCGCAACCCCCGACTCGCGACGATTTCATCGCCCGGATCTCCTCGATTCAGGGTCCAAACGAAAGTCCATATGGTCATCTCGATGCGCCGCGAGGGGTTTCTCCCAAGTCGTCCATCTTTTTTTTGGCGCCTGCTGGTTTTTGGGGTCCTGATTTTCGGGCCGTGGGCCCAACCGTCAGCCCGAGCGGAACATTCGGTTGATTATCAGGATGAACCGGCCGACAGGCCCGACGGCATCCATATCCTGGACGGTTCCTATGTTCTGGACATGGGGCAATTTCACGTCAACATCACCAACCACGGACTGATCGGTTCCCAGTACACCGCCGCGCTGCCCTTCAGCCATTCCCCCTCGGGCGAATGGCCGGGAGGGTCGGGTCACGAGTACCTGTGGGGAGCCGGTCTGTGGATCGGGGCCCTTGTCCTCGGGGAACCCGGAGTCACGACGGGGCAACCGGAGCGGGAAATACGTCCGGACAGTCATCTGATCGACACGATCTACGAAGCCCGGGCCGCCAAGGTCATCCGACCCTTTCCCATGGACGTGGCCACCGGATGGAGGCTACCCGACTCCCGTGCCGACGACGACCAGGACGATTCGATAGACGAGGACATCCTCAACGGTCGGGACGACGACCATGACGGCCAGGTGGACGAGGATTTCGGCCAGATCGGCGATCAGATGTTCACCTGCACCATGCATGACGACATTCCCCTGGTCCGGGAATTGTATCCCGGCCATCTCCCCCTGGGCGTGACCGTGGTGCAGAACGCCGCGACCTGGTCCAGCCGGGAATACGAGGACATCGTCGCCCTGGATTTCGAGGTCACCAACACGGGCTACCAGACCCTCCAGGATGTCTATCTCGGTTTTTATGTCGACTGCGACATCCAGCGTCGGGGCAGTGGAAGTTCCGAACCCGACGATCTGGCCGGAATGTGGAGTGGGGCCGTCAGGGGAAGCGATCGAGCTTTCCACCGGGTCGAGGTGGCCTGGATGCGGGATTTCGCAACCAGCGATCCCTTGCCCGGCTGGATCGGCACGGTCCTGCTGGACCATGATACCGACTTCAGCGAATTGAGGGCGCCACACAAGGTTTCGGTACGTTCCTTCCAGATTTTTGCCACCAATGCCCGGGTGATCCAGGACGGCGAGCCCCAGTCGGACCAGGATCGTTATTACCTCATGGCCCGCGATCAGCACGATCCCGACCGTCGGCTCGATCAACCCGGGGATTTGAAGTACATGATCTCCAGCGGACCCTTCGGCCACGTCCCGCCGGGCCGGAAGCTGAACTACCGGTTGGCCATGGTCATGGGCAACGACCAGTCGGATATGCTGGCCAACGCCCTGAAAGCCATCCAGATCGCCAAGGGACGCTATTTCGACCTGGACAACAACTCGAGCACCGGATCCAACAGGTTCGAGACCAAGGTCTGCATGGGCGACCTGCCCCGCTACCATGGCGGCGGGGAACCGCTGTTCCGTTACCGGGCCTACTTCATGGATGAATCGTGTGTCGGACCCGATCCCGTCTTCGGCTACGAACTGATCTCGAAGGAGGCCATGTTCACTGATACCGACGGTCGCAGTTGCATTTATGTCAATGCGGACAACTGCGAAGAGTGCTATCGCGCCATGGGTCGTGAATGCACTGTTGAGAATGGTCTCTTCTGGAATTTCCTGAGTTGGTTTTCCCCGCGGCGTAGTCCCATGTTCTACACCGGCATCTACGGCCGGGAAACACAGGTGCCCTGGATCAGTTCGGGGGAGGTGCCCCCAATGCCTCCCAACATGAGGCTGGTGCCTGGCCACCACCAGGTGGAGATCTTCTGGGATGATGTCAGCGAACACGATCCTGATTATCTGCGGAACGTGATCGACTTCGAGTCGTACCGGATCTGGCGGGTTGCCAACTGGACCCGCCCCCCCGGCACGGACCCCGATGGCGGACCTACTTCGGACCAATGGGCCCTGATCGAGGAATTCGACCTCGCCAACTTCACTCCGCCGGGCGCGGGGGATTCACAGAACCGCCTGCCACTGGGGCGCAACACGGGTCTGGAGCCCGCGGCCTATGTCCCGACGAGCCTGGACGACCCCACCTTCGAGGGCCTGGCGGAGGTCATGCAGGAATTCATCGACGACGACCCCACCGGACAATATGTCACCATGCCGCCTCTTCGCGATTCCCGGGGGGCGGTCATTCCAGGACGCGAATCCTTCATGCCCTGGGAGGCCTGGCCCACCGTTCTGGACACCTTTTTTGCGGTGACCCCGCGCCAGGAAGCTCCGGGCGTGGTCGGCAAGAGGGCAACCGCGTATTACCACTATCTGGACACCGAGGTGCACGACGGATTTCGGACCTTTTTTGCGGTGGTGGCCTCCGATCACCACCTGGTCTGGGACAGGGATGCCGAAATCTGGGTTCCAGCGGGTTACGGCATCCAATCCGAACCCGGCAACAACTTCCAGATGACCATCCCGGCTCCGGTGCCCCAGACCGCCGAGATGCGGGAAAAGGTGGGCGCCAACATCTACGTCTTCCCCAATCCGGCCACCCGCGAGGCCCTGGCCGAATTCCAGAAGCAACCGGCCTCTTTGAACGACCCCACCGGCGAACGCGTCATGTTCACCAATCTGCCCGCGGCTTTGAACACCATCAGTATTTTCACCGCCAGCGGCGACCTGGTGGAAAAGGTCTACCATGACGGCCTGAGCAACGGCGGCAGCGTCTCCTGGAATCTCATTTCACGTAACGGACAGGAAGTCGTCAGCGGAATCTATCTCTACATAGTGCAGTCGGACGACAGCCGGTTCGAGGATTTCCAGGGGCGGTTCGTGATCATCAGGTGACGGTGGGCCGGCGGCCGTGGGGCGGCGTCAGGACGTACCATCCTTGCGGCCGACCCGGGCGACCTTGATGAGGTTGGTCGTGCCTTCGACGTGGAAGGGCAGTCCCGCGGTGATCACCACCGCGTCTCCCTTCTTCACGTACCCGCCCTTGACCGCACCGATGATGGCCATTCGCTCCAGCGCTTCCCCGCTGTCCACCATGGGGGTGACCAGGGGTATGGCTCCGAAGACCAGGGCCATTTCCAGGGCGGTCTTGGAGTCCGGGGTCATGGCCAGCAGGGTCTGCCGGGGCCGGTGGCGGGCGACCAGGCGGGTCGTGCTGCCGCTCTTGGTGCAGGTGATGATGGCGGCGGCGCCGATGTCGAAAGCCACCTCCACCGCTGAATGTGCCACCGCCGCCTCGAAGCTCAGGGTGTGGTCCAGCTTGAATTTTTCGGTCCAGCCCTCGAAGTCGAAATCCTTTTCCGTGTCGGCGGCCACGCGGGACATGACCTCCACCGCCTCGACCGGAAACGCTCCGACGGCCGTCTCTTCGGAAAGCATGATCGCGTCGGTACCGTCGAGGATGGCGTTGGCCACGTCGGTCACCTCGGCCCGGGTGGGCCGGGGGTTCTCCACCATGGACCGCAGCATCTGGGTGGCCGTGATCACGGGTTTGGCCGCGGCGTTGGTCCGGGCGATGATCATCTTCTGGGCCCGGGGCACCTGTTCCAGGGGAATCTCCACCCCCAGATCACCGCGGGCGACCATGATCCCGCCGGCGGCGGCAATGATCTCGTCGATATGGTCCAGGGCCTCGAACTTCTCGATCTTGGCGATCACCGGCGTATCCTTGCCGGCGGTGCGGATGATCGCCTTGGCCGTCTCGATGTCCGCGGCGTTGCGCACGAATGACAGGGCGACGAAGTCCACGTCCTGGGCCAGTCCGAACTTCAGGTCCGAAAGGTCCTTCCCGGACAGGATGGGTGCGTCGATGGTCCTGGTGGGCAGATTGATGCCCTTGTGCGACCCCAACTCTCCCCCGGTGATCACCCGGCAGTTCACGTCGGTCTCGTTCGTGGATTCCACGACCAGTTCCATCAGCCCGTCGGCCAGTAGCAGTGCGTCGCCGGCCTGGACGGTGCGGGGCAGATCGGGGTAGGTCAGACCCACCTCGGAGGCGTCGCCCGGCACATCGCGGTTGGTCAACCGGAAGGCGGCGCCTTCCACCAGTGTGATCGATCCTGCGGCCACCGCTCCGGTTCGGATCTTGGGCCCGGCCAGATCCTGCAGGATGGCCACGGGCTTATCGAGGCGGGCTGAAATTTTGCGGATATCCCGGATCAGGACCGCGTGCTCCTCCTGTGTCCCGTGGGAAAAATTCAGCCGGCAGACGTTCATGCCCGCGGTCATCAGCCGCTCCAGGATTTCCGGATCACGACTGGCCGGCCCGATGGTGCAGATGATCTTGGTCTTTATGGCAATCTTCGTCTTGACCATGTCAGGCAACCTCAATCGAGAAAGAAATCATTGATCAGCGGAGTGCCGGGTTTGACCGCATATTTGTCGAATTCCGTTTCGCCTTCTTCGGCCAGGACCTCTTCGTCGATCAGGAATCCACCCGTGCAGGTCCGGCTGTCGCGGGTCAGGATCGCCCAGGCCGCGTCGCTCACGATGGCGGGCTGGCGGCTGGCGTTGATCATCTTTTCCCCGCCCAGCAGATTACGCACCGCCGCTGTGGCGATGGCCGTTTTCGGCCACAGGGCATTGAAGGCCACCCCCTGTGTGGCGAACTCGGCGGACATGCCCAGGACCCACACGCTCATGGCGTACTTGGACAGCGTGTAGGCCGCGTGGCCGGCGAACCACCTGGTCTTCATGTTCAGGGGCGGGCTGATGTTCAGCACGTGGGGATTGTCCGCTTTCAGCAGGTGGGGCATGGCCAGCTGGGTCACCACGAAACTGCCGCGTGCGCTGATGTCCTGCATGCGGTCGTACATCTTCATGGTCGTTTCCTGCAGGCCGGACAGGCCGAGCGCACTGGCGTTGTTGACCACGATGTCCAGGCCGCCGAATTCCGCCACGCCTTTTGATATGGCCTCGGCCACCTGATCCTCGAAGCGGATGTCGGTCTTGACGGCCAGGGCCCTGCCACCCTCCTTTTCGATTTCCTCGGCGGCGGTGAAAATGGTGCCGGCCAGCTTGGCATGGGTCGTGGTGGTCTTGGCTGCGATGATGATGTTGGCCCCGTCACGAGCCGCCCGCAGGGCGATGGCCTTGCCGATGCCCCGGCTGGCGCCGGTGATGAAGATGGTCTTGCCCTTGAGGGTTCTGTCCTGGGCCATGGCCCCGTGTCCTTCCGATGTGATGGTAGAGGCTGCGAATTCCTTCCTTCAGTAAGACGCACTCCGGGCCCCGGTGTCAAGAGGCGCTCCGTCCGAAGATCGGCTATTCTGGGTTTACCTGATCGAACGGGGATCCTCACGTGGAGGCAATCATGAATTCCTACATCATCAAGCGCATCGGCATGGCCAAGATGATCGGCATGGCTTTCGGTCTGCTCGGGTTCTTCATGATCCCTTACTTCTGGCCGGGCGAAAGTATGTGGCTGCGGGTGGGCATCCTGATGTGGTACACGACCCTGGGCGCCATGATCGGGATCATGGGCATATTCGACCGCCATCCCATGTTTAAGTTTCGTATGCCCTTCTGGTTTCGCGGCCCGGTTTTCGGCGCCTGGGCCAATCTGGTTCTGGCCTTCCTGATGCACGACAAGCTGAGCGTGCTCATGCAGCAACTTGAAGGCGCGTTCAGCGGAATCACGAGCCCGTTCTGGATCGTGCTGGAAGGAGCGGTGCTGGGATTGGTGATTGACGCCGTGACCACGAAATTCGCCGGCGAGGGGCTTCCCCGAACAGGATAGCATTCCACCTGCCGGGCCCGGTGCGGAACCGCCAC
>DAOWLV010000163.1 GCA_030643455.1 Candidatus Krumholzibacteriia bacterium
AGGCTCTCAGGAACTGATGGACAGGTTCGACCCTTCGCTCATCCTTGTCAGTTGCGGTGTTGGCAACGGGTACGGGCACCCCAATCATGGTCCCTACGTCGTGAAGGGTGATACTGTGAACATCGCCCGCACGGATCTGCAGGGAGCCATCATGCTGGAGTGGGATCCGGACGGGTGTCTCAGTTGGCGCACCATGGTCGATGGGACGCAAAAAATCAGCCTTCCTTGACACCGCAGGGCCGGATGCCTAGAATGCCGCCTGCGTCCCCTGAATATTTAATTTTCGCCGTCCCGCCGGGGTGTTTCCCCGCGTCCGGTCCAACCCCGAGGGAGTCCCCGTGGCAGCTTTGCGCAGTACCAGGGATCTCGGCCTTGAACCCGATTACGAGGGCAAGGTCCGGGACATGTTCGATCTGGGTGACCGTTACCTGATCGTGACCACCGACCGTATTTCCGCTTTCGACGTGATCATGAACGACGTGGTACCCGGCAGGGGCGTCGTTCTCAACGTGATGAGCCTGGCCTGGTTCGATCACTTCGCTGATGTTGTTCCCAACCATCTGATAACTGCGGAGGCGAGCGAGTTCCCTGCGCCCTTCGACCAACATGCAGATGCGCTGGCCGGGCGCTCGGTGCTGGTCCACAAGGCCGAGCGGTTTCCCGTTGAATGTGTGGTGCGAGGTTACATCGCGGGCTCCGGTTGGAAGTCCTACGGTAACGACGGCACCATCTGTGGGCACAAATTGCCCGACGGATTGCTGCTCGCCGACAGGCTGCCGGAGGCCATCTTCACCCCTTCGACCAAAGAGGACGAAGGGCATGACGAAAACATCCCCTTTGAAACGGTTGTCGAAATGATCGGTCACCAGCAGGCCGGCATCCTCAGGGACATATCCCTGAAACTGTACACCGAAGGTGCCGCCCATGCGCTGCCCCGGGGAGTCATCCTGGCCGACACGAAATTCGAATTTGGGCTGGTCGACGGGAAGCTGACCCTGATCGACGAGGTGTTGACTCCGGACTCCAGCCGTTTCTGGCCCGCGGCCGAGTACCGTCCCGGACATGAACCGCCCAGCTGGGACAAACAGATTCTTCGCAACCATCTCGAGACCCTGGACTGGGATCACAGCCCTCCGCCGCCGGCATTGCCCTCTTCCATCCTGGAGCAGACATCCCGGCGTTACCTTGAAGTCCTCGAAATCCTGTTCCCCGCGGAGGCCGCCAAATGGCAAATCAACCTGTAGAGAATCAGCGGCGGGCACTGTTGAGCGTGACCGACAAGACGCGGCTGGACGAAATAGGAAAGCTGCTTCACTCCTACGGCTATGAGCTCATCGCTTCTGGCGGGACGGCCCGGTACCTGAAGGACAAGGACATTCCCGTCACCGGGGTCGGCGAACTGACCGGGTACCCGGAAATATTCGGCGGTAGGGTGAAAACCCTTCACCCGGTGATCCACGGCGGTATCCTGGGGCCTTCCCGGGAGAGTTTCGCCGAGACCACCGAACTGGGCATCGGACCCATCGATATTGTCGTGGTGAATCTGTACCGGTTCCAGGAAACCGTGGCCAGCGGCTCCGGGGAAGCCGAGACGGTGGAAAAAATCGACATCGGAGGACCGACTCTCCTGCGTGCGGCCGCCAAGAATTATTCCCGCGTCACGGTGGTCGGCGACCCTGCCCATTACGACGAATTCATATCCGAAATGAACGCCGGGAAGGGCGAAACCAGTCTCGACTTCCGGCGCCGGATGGCCGGTTCAACCTTCCGTATGGTCGAACAATACAACGACGCCATCGCGGGCTGGTTCGAAGGGACGGTTCCCATTCCCCTTCGTTACGGGGAAAACCCACACCAGGAAGCCGCCCTGCATCTTCCCGCCGCCCCCGACGGTCAGCCACCCCTGGCAGGAATCGGATTGACCCAGCACGGCGGCAAGGAACTTTCCTACAACAACATCGTCGATCTGGTGGCTGCGGCGAAACTGGTGGGGGATTTCGATCAACCCTGCTGCGGCATCCTGAAACACACCAATCCGTGCGGGTTTGGACTGGGCGAAGGGTTGACCGGCCTGGAACGGGCACTCAAATGTGACCCGGTATCGGCTTTCGGCGGGGTATTCGCCTTCAATGCCACGGTGGACGAGGAGACTGCTGGTGTTCTCGCCAAACGCTTTCTCGAGATCATCGTGGCGCCTGATTTCACCCCGGAAGCCCTGGCCCGCCTCACCAAGAAGAAAAACGTGCGTGTCCTCACCATGGACATGGACCGTTTCCTGGCCGGCACGCGCAACCGCACACGGGCCTGGGGCGAACTGGTCCTCACCCAGGGTGAGGACGAGGGATTTCCCGAACTCGACGACTGGAACGTCGTGGCCGGTGGCGAACCGGACCCCGCCACCCGCACCGCCCTGGAGATGGTCTGGAAGGTTTGCAAACATGGCAAGAGCAACGCGATTGTCCTGGGGGACATGACCGCCACCCTGGGCATGGGCTTCGGGCAGATGAGCCGGGTGGACTCCACGGAGCTGGCAGTTCTGAAGGCCGGCAACCAGGATCTCGACCTGCAGGGGTGCGTGGCGGCCTCCGACGGCTTTTTCCCTTTTCCCGACGGCATCGAGAAGCTGGCTGCCGCCGGCGCCAGGGCGGTGATCGCCCCGGGTGGTTCGATCCGGGACGAGGAAGTGGCCGCGGCAGCCGGGGAACTGGGTATCACCCTGATCCTGACGAACCGGCGGCATTTCAATCATTGAGCCGATACCCTATATTCATGCTGGTGGCCCGGTCGGGAACTCCTTTCGGCCGGGCCGGTTTTCCATAGCCATGCTTGTTCAAATTCTGCATTCCCGATTCCCCCTGGTGGCGAGGATCTTCCTCTGCCTGATAGTCCTATTGTCCATGAACGCCCCGGTGGCTCTTGCGCAGACCCCACCTGCCGAAGATTCCGGGGAACTCCATGAAATGCGCGCCAGGCGCCGTGCTGCCATGCGAGCGGTCACCCTGGCCATGGACAAGGCGGATGCACCCGCCCTTTTCGGACTGCTGGTCATCCCCGTCGATTTTTCCGACGAACGCCTGCCCGGGTCCTGGAACAACAACTCCCTGACCGGCCGTCTCACGCCGGATACCGGGGAATCCCTGCATCGGTATTTTTCCGTCGCCTCCGGCGGCCAACTGGATCTGCGCATCACCCAGGCTCCCTTGATCCACCTGACCGGAACCCGGCGTGATTATTCCGATGTCGGTTTGAACGGGTTTTCCCGGACCCGCGCCCTGGCCACGGAATCCCTCGAGGCCGTCAAGGACCTCGGGTTCGAATTCCGACGGATTGATATGGAAGGCCCCGACCGCATTCCAGGGACCGACGATGACGATGGCGAAGTCGACGGGGTCCTCATTCTCCACGCCGGGATAGGTCAGGAAAATGATTCCGATGATGGGCTCATTCAGGCTCTCCAGTTCTTTCTCGCCGAACCTGTGGTCTCGCAGGGTATCAGCGCCACCTTCTACGCCGTGGCGAGTCTGCGGAGCGGACCTGGCATCTGGGCCCATGAAACCGCCCACTTGCTGGGGCTGGAGGACCGTTACGACCCAAACTTGCGCCCTCCGGGAGGAAGTGAAGTCCGGTCGTTGGGCGGGTTGGGCCGGTTCAGTATCATGGCGTCGGGGGCCTGGGGCACGGGTGAAGGTTACGGCGCCGCCCTGCCGGACGCCTATTCCTGTCTCCAGCTGGGTTGGTACAGGGAAAATAACCTGACCAACGGGCAAGGATCCCCTGACACGCTCTTGTCCGGCCTGGTTTCCGGGCGTGTCGACCGTTTGTGGACCAGGGGAGAGAAGGGTACTGAATATTTCCTTCTGGAAACCCGGGACCCGGTTGCGGCCTTTCCTTTTGACGCTGATATCCCGGGTGATCACCTGTTGATCTACCACATCGACGAAACCCTGCCGGAGGGACAAACGTCTGACGATGGATTCGACCTCTGGCATTTGAGGGCTTCCCTGGTTGAAGCGGATGATGACTTCAAGCTCCGGCGGGGCGAAGATCCCGGCCGGGCCGAAGACATGTTTCCAGGTCCCCTGGACAAATTTGATTTCGGCCCGGCAACCGTTCCGTCCAGCCAGGGTTACCTGGACCAATCAGGTGTCAGTCTGACAGGCATCACTCCCATTGCCGGCGGCGTAACTTACCTGACCACAGTGTGGTCTGATCATTATCTCGAATTTTCCGTAGGCTACCAGGGCCAACCGGATGTTTTCATGGATCTTGTGGCCAGGTCCAGGGGGGTCCCGTATTCCAATCTCCGCTGTCTGGTTTCAGTCACGAGTTCTCCATCCTGGGGCACTTTTGCAGGTGGGCAACTTTCCGTCGCTTTCGACATGGTGGAAGACGGTCAAGGCAACTGGCGCCCCGCCGAACCGGTGGTCTGGGTCCCTGAAACCGCCCTTCCGTCCGATGCCCATACCCGGTTCATTTACAGCTTCCAATATGATGGAGGGTCTGATTCCGAAAACAGAACCTGGTACTGGACGGACAACGGAAGTGTTCTCGATTTCGAGACGGAGTGGCCTGGCCAGTGGGGAATATCCTCTCCGGGCAATCTCGATACCTACTGGCATCACTGGGATGGCAGTCCCTGGCTGACTGCGGACCAGACTCCGGTTCTTGCCTGCACCGGCATGGAATTCCTTGATTCCGCCGCCTGGCCCGAAGTCAACTATCAGAATTCCACTTTCATCAATCTCACCTCGGGGGTTCTCGGCCCGGATGTTCGTGCCGTCAGGCTCATCCATGCCATGGAGGTGGAATACCTGACGGCCGAGGTGGCCATGGACGGCGGCGTCGTGTCCTGGGTTGATTCCAAGGGCAGGGAAATCCCCGCCGAACCACTGTCAGGGTGGCGGGGGAGAATTTCCGACCAGGCCCTGAATGTACTTCATGGCCGGAATGCCATGATTCTGCAGGACCTTGAACTGGAAGGGGGGATCCCCTTGTGGCGCACTGATATCATCCCCGTTCCCGAGGGCCTGCCTGGGCCGTGGCGTTTGCGGCTATCTTTTGGCAGCAATTCCCTCTGGCGCTTCAGGGGTTGGTTCGTGGCGGCCTTCGATCCCGTTTTCACGGAACCGGCGACCGCAGCCTTCGAAGGAGAATGGAACGGGGACGGGGCCTCCGGTTTGGCCTGGACCTGGCCCTGGGATAGCCAGACCCCACAACGTTTCGTCGTCCAGCACCGTGATGGACCGGAAGCGTTGTGGCATGATGTTGCAGACGAAATCTTTCCGGCCCCGCCGGGGGAATCCCTGTATTTTCTGTCTGCCGACAGGGTCGCCCCGTACCTCGAGGGTCCTGCCCGTCAGCGCCACGAACTCAGGGTGATCGGGTTCATCGACAAGGGCAGGGTGGCGACCCGGGACATTGTGGTGTTTCCTGACGGGGGCGACGGACAATCCGTCGCCCTGGGTCTACCCTGGCCGAATCCCGCCAACGATTCCGTCCGGTTCCTGGTTGATATACCGACCGGAAGCCGGGCGAACCTGGGGATATACGATCTGCGAGGACGCCGGGTTCTTGAACGAACCCTGGCCGGGGGCAGCCAACTTCTGGAATGGGACGGCAGGGACCACCGAGGTGGGCGTGCCGCTTCGGGGACCTATATAATCCGGCTGGAAGGATCCGGTCCGGCTGTCATGCGCAAGGTGGTGCTTCTACATTGAACCGAACAATCCTGCTCTGTCTGACCGGCCTGTCGCTCCTGGCGGGCACGGCCTGGTCGGGGCCGCTCTTCGACCCTTTCCTCGAACGATTCCAGGTCGGAACCTTTCACGATCCCGCCAACATCGATTTGGATCTGGGATTCCCCACCGATCTCCTGGAAGCGGCGCGGCTCGACACCGTTTGGGCCTCGGCAGCCCACCGGGTTCTGTCCTCCCGGGGAGCCGATGCAAATCACTATATCACCCGCCGCCTTCAGGATCAGCAGCCTGATGTTTCCTCTTCCACGGCCTGGTTCGATCGCATGGAAAGAGTGATCGACCAGCTTGAAGGAGGGACTTTCCGGGGTGACCTGGATCAGGACACCGATCCGTTGCTTTCTGAACGAGCCACGAGGGCAGTTTTTAACCATCTGGCCAACGGCCGTTACATGCGGGCCGCTGCACTTGCCATCAGGATGCGGGACCAGGGCCGCACTCTGGGTCTTTCCGAACGGGAAATCTTCGTGTGGGATCTGCGGGGAAAACTGCTCTTTCGACTGGCCGGCAACAAACCGGTGATTACCGGAACCTCCTGGCCCAGTATGCTGGCTCTGGGCCCGTACGATACGGGTAATGCATGGGCCCTGTGGATGGCACATTGCCGGGACACCGGAGCTGTGCCCTTGCCCCCGGCCATGGCCTCCGAAAAATGGGGCCGGCACCTGGCCAGGATTTCCCGCTCCTGGCTGACCCCCGACGACTTGTACTCCTCGGGTTTACCCCTTGAATTCAAGGCCGGACTCGGCGCCGCCATGTTCAAGGGCGCAGAACGCGATAACCATTTCCGGGAATTCCCCGTCCCTCCGGAGGACAATTCCCTCCAGGGCCTGTGGATCAAGGGCAGACGACTGCAGTCCGGCGGTGACCCGGCATCCTATGAACAGTTGGCGATCCGTTCCGACATCCGACCAGGCTGGCGCTTGGATGTCTGGCGGCGCGCATCGGAACTGCGATTACTCAAAGGGCAATGGGAACAGGGGCTGGGCGATCTACGTCAGGCTCTGCAATTGGCGGCGCAAGGCCAGGGGCACAGTTCCACCCGCCGCCGCCTGCGCCAGTGGAACGAACAGGCCATGGTCCTGGCCCTGGCCCAGGACGATCCTGCCACTGCCCGGTTGCTCAGAGACCTCGGTCTGGATCATTTCAAGGGAGAGGACCGCGAGGATTTCCTGAAGGAAACCGGACACTGGGCCGAACGGCTCGACCCGGAAACGTCCAACCCCCAAGTCCCTGGGGATGGCCTCCCGGACCTGGCCAGGACGCTTGTGGAGACTGGTCTGGCACCTGATCTGGGGCCTG
>DAOWLV010000338.1 GCA_030643455.1 Candidatus Krumholzibacteriia bacterium
AAGTGGCGGGAATCTACGAGGATCTCTACGCGTCTTCCTGACCGGCGGCCTCTACAATCCCATCTTCGCGAGAATCTTTTCATTGACCCTGTGCACGTCGAACTTCTCTTCCGCAAGACCGCGCGAAACCTGGCCCATCGTACGGGCAAGGTCCGGTTCAGCGATGAACTTCTCCATGGCGACGGCCAAAGCGGCGGGATCGCGAACCGGGACGAGGAATCCGCTGACGCCTTCATCGACGGTATCCCGGCAGCCGGGAGCATCGGTCGTGATGATGGCCCGTCCGGTGGCCATCGCTTCCAGGACCGAGCGGGGCATGCCTTCCCGGTACGAGGGCAGGCAGTAGACGGTGCAACCGGCCAGGGCACCGCGGACATCGTCGGTGGGGCCGTCAAAGACCAGCAGGCCCTCCGACGTCCATTGGTCCATCTGCCCGCGCGTGATGCCGCCGGGATGGTTGTCGAACATGCCGACAACCCGGAACACCGCCTCCGGATATCTGCGTTTGACCAGCCGGGCAGCGGCGACGAAATCCCCGATTCCCTTGTCCTGGATCAGGCGGCCGATCATCAGGAATTCACATGGACCGGTGGGCACCGGTACGACACTGAACCGTTCCAGATTGACGCCGGAACCGTTGATCAGGACCGTCTGTTTTTCGCCGACCAGGTTGCCGTCCAGGAAGAGTTGCCGGTCATCCCGATTCTGGAAAAAGACCGTCCGGCATTCCTTCAGGGCGGACCGGTACATGAACCGCGCGAAGGTATTCAGCAGGGTTCCGGTCAATCCGGAGCCGAGGAAGGTCGTGCCCAGACCCGTGATCATGGCGTGGATCGCCGGGACCTTCTGTCGCCCGGCTGCGAGGCACCCGTAGATGACCGGCTTGATCGTGTAGCCGAGAACGTGGTCGGGCCGGACTTCAGCCATGATCCGGCGAAGATCCCGCATGGTCGCCAGGTCGGCCACGGGGTTCATGCCCGTGCGCTGAAGACGGAATTCCAGGTGGGAAACGCCCATGTCTTCCAGCTGCCGCAGGGTCTGTGGGTCCGGGGAGGGGGAGCAGCAGACCACCTCGTGACCCCGGGCGCGGAATTCGGCCAGCATGTCACCCCGGAAGAGGATCAGGGAGGGGGTGAAGCTGGCGATGACCAGGATGCGGGCCATGGGCTGCTTTCGGGGTTGGGGTCAGAAAACGGGTGCCGAAGCCGGTGCATGATAACAAGGGGATCCGGATTGTCCAATCCCTTGTCCAGTCGGATGATTTCGACGAAGGTCGAATTCCTTGGCCGCCATTTGCCAAGAACCGTTCCGGACACTAGTTTTCCCCTCTCTTGCGCCGATACACGGCGACACCGCATCATTGAACGACATCATTGCACGACAGGAAGGTTCCACGATGGCACAGGATCCCAAGAGCAAAAACATCACCTGGACCGACGGCGACGTCAACCACGCTGCGCGTGTCCAGCGCAATGGCCACAAGGCCGCCATCCTGTGGTTCACCGGTCTTTCCGGATCGGGAAAATCCACTTTGGCCATGGCGGTCGAAAAGGAACTCTTCCTGCGCCGCTGTAGTACCTACATCCTCGACGGGGACAACATCCGTTTCGGCCTGAACCGGGATCTGGGCTTCAGTCCGGCCGACAGGACCGAGAACATCCGCCGCATCGGCGAAGTGGCCAATCTGATGATGGATTCGGGTGTCATCTGCCTTACGGCCTTCATCTCCCCGTACCGGGTTGATCGGCAGGGCTCCCGGGAAATCGCCCCTCAGGGCGCCTTCATCGAGGTCTACACCAAATGCTCCCTGGAGGAATGCGAACGGCGGGATCCCAAGGGGTTGTACAAGAAGGCCCGCGCGGGCGAAATCCCCGAGTTCACGGGTATCAGCGCTCCCTACGAAGAGCCCGAAAACGCTGAAATCGTGGTGGAAACGGACAAATACACCGTTGAAGAATGTGCCCGGCAGGTCGTTGACCACTTGATCGAAAAGAAGATGCTCCTGGTCAACGGTATCTGATCCCGGCCCGGGATTCCGTCCGGCGGTCACCCTGACCGCCCCGGTGCCTCGGACGGGCTCTTTTGCCGATTTTCCTTGCGAATCCCGGCTTTGTCCTCTATTTTTTCGCTCGGCTCGACCGGATCGGAAACCAACTTCCAATCCGGTCGTGCGCCTGCATTTCAACTGGCGGGTCGGCACCAAGGTTCGGTACGTGTCCCTCGATTTCCTGAGGGCCGGCCGGACTCTGTTTCCGTCACTTTCGTGTGGGACCTGTATCACAGAGCACGAAAGGGCGGCCGTCCTGCAGCCATCGTGACGCTGTTGCGTGACGTAGATTTTGGAGGTTCTGACGATGGCACTGACGAAGGAACAGAAAGAACAGGTTATCGGGAAGTTCAAGAAGCACGACATGGACTCCGGCTCGCCGGAAGTCCAGATCGCCTTGCTGACCGAACGGATCAACACCCTCAGCGGCCACTTCAAGGATCACAAGGCGGACCATCATTCCCGCCGCGGTCTTTTGAAGATGGTCGGGCAGCGCAAACGGCTGCTGTCCTATCTGAAAAAGAAGGACCTGGAAGGCTACCGCTCCCTTATCAAGGAACTCGGTATCCGGGGTTGATCACCGAATGGGGAGAACAGCGCATCCGATACAGGAACCGGTCGCGGCGGTTGAGTCGCGGCCGTTCTGATTAGGTGTCGTGGTTGATCTTCGGCCAGGGAAGTTGTTGGGAAGAAGTATTACCGGACGCCTCGGCGTCCACGCGGTTGGCGCCGCATTCGGAATAAGCCGGACGGTGCCGAAGCAAGCGGTAGGAAAGAAGAGAGAAAAAAATGAGTAAGCACGAAGTCAGCATGGAAATGAATGGAACCACGTTCTCCATCGAAACCGGCCGGATGGCCAAGCAGGCCAACGGCAGCTGTATCGTCCGCATGGGGGACACCATGACCCTGATGACGGTAACGGCGGACAAGCGACCCAGCGACAGGGACTTTCTGCCCCTGTTCGTGGAGTATCGCAACAAGACCTACGCCGCCGGCAAGATCCCCGGCGGATTTTTCAAGCGCGAAGCCCGGCCGACCGAGCGTGAGACGCTCACCTGCCGGCTGATCGACCGGCCCCTGCGGCCCCTGTTTCCCAAGGGTTACAGGCATGAGACCCAGGTCGTGGCCTTCATCATCAGCGCCGACACCGAATTCCACGCTGACACCTTGAGTATCACCGGGGCCTCCATGGCCCTGAACCTGTCCGACGTGCCCTTCACCGAGGTTGTCTCGGGCGTGCGCGTCGCCGACATCGACGGCGAGTTCGTGGCCAACCCCAGCTTCGAGCAGCTCGAAGAGTCCACCATGGATCTCATCGTGGCCGGAACCGATGAAATCGTCGGCATGATCGAGGGAGAGTGCCTCGAAGTTCCCGAAGAACGCCTGCTGGACGCCATCGAGTTCGCCCAGGGCTGGATCCGGAAGCTGAACGCCCTGCAACGCGAACTCCTGGCCGCCGCCGGCGGCATGGAGAAGTGGGATTTCGTCGAGCCCGAGGACAACGTCGAGATGGCCGACAAGGTCGAGGCGTTCATCGGCGGCGACCTGAAGGAAGCCATCGTGGTCAAGGGCAAGTTCGAACGCTCGAACGCTCTTTCCGCGGTCAAGGAGAAGGTGGCTGCTGAGTTCACCACTGAAGACGGCGATCCCGATCCCGAAGCCAAGGCAGCCTTCGGCAGGGTCGAGAAGAAACTCATGCGCGAAATGATCCTTTCCGAGGGCAAACGCACCGACGGTCGTGACCTGACCACCGTCAGGCCGATCACCATCGAGTGCGGCGTGCTGCCGCGCGCCCACGGTTCCTGCCTTTTCACTCGCGGCGAGACCCAGTCCCTGGGCACCGTCACGTTGGGCAGCAAGCAGGCCGAGCAGCGAGTCGAACCCCTGAACGGTGAGCAGTACTGGAGCAAGTACTACCTGCATTACAACTTCCCCCCGTTCAGCGTGGGTGAGGTTGGCCGTTACAGTGGTACCGGACGGCGCGAAATCGGTCACGGCAAGCTTGCCGAGCGGGCCATTCGTCCCACCCTGCCGGACATCGAGGATTTTCCTTACACCATTCGTTTGGTGTCGGACATCCTGG
>DAOWLV010000050.1 GCA_030643455.1 Candidatus Krumholzibacteriia bacterium
CGATGAGGGGTTCATTCCCAGCTCGGCCGAGCCCGTGATCACATTTCAAATGAAGGCCGATTACCCGGAGATCGCGCGGCGGGCCAGACTCGAAGGCACGGTCCTGGTCCACGCGCGGGTGAATGCGCGTGGGCAGGTGGAACGTGCCGAGATCATCCAGGGCGTTCACCCGCTTCTGGACAAGGCGGCTCTGGCCGCGGCTCTTCGTTGCCGGTTCACCCCGGCCAAGCAGCGGACAGTGGCTGTCCCGGTATGGGTGGCGATTCCGTACCGGTTCCGGTTGCACTAGCGCCTTCGTGATGTCGGGAAAAGGCAAGCACGTCCAGCGGCTGGATCACCCTCCAGCCGCTTCACCCTCAGTACACGCCCCCAGCCAATCAAAATCCCCATCCAGGACCCGGTCCAACCGTCCTGTTCGCCATCCTCGACTCCGGTCCTTCACCAGTGGGTCCGGCAACTCACGATAGGACCTCACCATTGGCGGAGCCCCGGCAAGTGGCTCACCCATGACCTCCCGCGCCATCTTCAGCAGTTCCTCTTTCCCGTCTGCCACCTTGTCCTCGGGCATGGGGGCCACACGGACCAGGACCTTGTGCTGGATCGAAGCTTTCGGCTTGTTGGAATCGGGCTCTTCCCAGACATGCAACCCCGTTTCCGTTGTCAGGATGTCATAGGCCGCATACCCCGACACTCCCAGCATCAAGGACCTGCTGCGACCCGGCCCGCGGGCGATGTCTTCCAGCACCTTGACCTGCATCTTGCGCCGTTGTCCCCATTGGCGGTACATGCCGCCCAGACGATCGACCCACTGGTCGGAACCTTCACTGGCTGCACCTGGCCCCTGCTTGCTTTCCACGAGGATAAAAGCCTCCCATGGCGAGCGTGTCTCCAGGGAACGGCAGGCCAACTCCAGCAAGTGGAGACGTCCGGCGGCCTGACCGATCAACTTGCGGGGATAGTGTTCCCTTGGACCGGAAACCGGCAGTGCGATCTTCGGCAGCAAACGGCCTGCCGCGGCCACGCCCGATTCGACACGCTCCCTGTATTCCACCTCACCCAGCACCGCGAATCGTTCGGTGGAGGACCAGAATTCGGGTAACCCGGTCATGGACAGGGACAGGCTCTTGGCATCCTTCCAACCCGGCGAATCCAGGTACTGGCGCAGCTGTTCCCAGTGTCGGGTCAGGTCCTCGAACTCCGCAGGTGTCCCCTTGGGATTCAGGGCGATGGCCGCGAGACTGGTCGGTGCACCACCCACTGTCGGAGTGCACGGATCGTCCTCGATATCCTGGTCCGTTCCGTCGCCGAGGTCCTGCTCGACCTCCGGATCGATGAACTCGGTGAGCAGGTTATTATCCCGGGCCTGGATGTAGAGGAACTGATCTCCGGCCGGGAACTCTCCCTTGACGATCGTCTCGGCCAGGGGGGTCAGCAGGTAGCGCTCGATGGCCCGTTTCAGCGGGCGTGCGCCCAGGGACGGGCTGAATCCCTTGTTGAGCAGGAATTCCAGGGCCGAATCCTCCCAGACAACATCCCACCTGCGATTGCGGAGCCCGCGGCGCTTCTGGACATCATGCAGCTCCTTGTCCAGGATCTCCCGCATGATTTCCCGCGTGAAAGGCCGAAACACGACCACCCGGTCCAACCGGTTGAGGAATTCCGGGCGGAAGGCCTTCTCCACGGCACGGCCCACGTCGGTGGCCCGAAACCCCTCGCCGTCCTGGTCGAAACCCAGGCCCACGCCCGTGGCCGCCTGCCCACCCAGATTAGAGGTGAGAATGATGATGGCGTGGCGGAAATCAGACGTGCGGCCCATGGGGTCGGTCAGGCGACCGTCGTCGAAGACCTGCAGGAAGAGGTCCCACACTTTCGGGTGGGCCTTCTCGAACTCGTCCAGCAGGATGACCGAGAAGGGTTGCTTGCGGATCTTGAGCGTCAGGGATTCGCGATCGAGATTCTGTCCGTCGCCAATCAGTCGTTCCAGGCTTTCCGGAGTCTGGAATTCGCTCATGTCATGGCGCAACAGCCGATCTTCGGACCCGAAAAGAAAATTGGCCAGGGCCTTGGCGATTTCCGTCTTGCCGGTCCCCGTCGGTCCGGCAAACAGGAACACGCCCTGGGGCCGGGACGGATCGGTCAAGCCCGCCTTGATCAGGGTGATTCGTTCGATGAGGCAATTGACGGCCTCCGGTTGACCCAGGATCCGCTTGTTGAAAAATGTCCGCAATTGTTCAGGGTCCAGCATCTGGCGATCATCCAGGATCTGGCGTGGCAGGCTGGTCATTGCCGCCAATGTGGTGATCAGATCATCCCGGGTGATCTGCACCGGTCCTCGGGACTCGGCCTGCACCTGCTTCCACGTCTGACCCAGGAACTCCATGAGACAGCCCGGCGGCTCACGGTCCCGCAGGTACTGGCGGGCCAGCAACCAGGCTTCGTGGATGGGGGTTTCGGTCAAAAGGGCAGGACTGTCATCAGGAACATCCGGACCGAGGGCCGCCGACCAGGCCGCGGCAAGTTCAAGGGTTGCGGACTCGTCCAGCGGCGGGATGCGGTAGATCTCGCACGCTGTCACCAGTCGGGGCTGGTCCTGGGCCAGTTGCTCGAAAGCAGCTGCCGGGAGCTCTCCGACGATGGTGATCTGGCCGGACTCGAGTAGCGGCAATATGAGATCCAGGACGCTGCTCCTGGAAAACTGGTGGGTCCCGGCCCAGCTGAGGGACTGGAAATCCGGCACATACCAGAGAACCTGCCGACCGCCGCTGATCTGGTTTACGAGGTCCTTGATTCTCTGCTCGAGATCCCCGAAATACTTCTGGCCGGCCGTCATGTCGGACCCCGAAGCCTCGAACACGATCCACCCCTTGCCCATGAGTTCGCGCCCCACATGGTGCATCACTGCAGTCTTGCCCACGCCGTGTTCGCCCGTGAGAAGCACCGAGCGGGAAGGAGATTGTCCGATCGTGCCCAGAACAACCTGGACCTGGTCCGCGAGCTGGGGATGATCGATCACCAGGGGTCCGGTTTTGGCGTTTGTGTCCCAGATTCGGCCGATTGTCTGCAGGACTTTCAGATCGGTAAAAACGGCCCGCCACTGGCCGAGTTCGGTCTGCAGTGACTCGGCCACCTCTTTCAGCGGAGAATCCAGCGCGGCGGTCAGGACCGTCTCCATATTCTCCGCTTTTTCCGCGTCCAGTTTTTCCAGTAGCTCACCGAAGGACGGCTTTTCTCCGTCCTCCATGCGATGTGTCAGCACGGGGATCGTGATTTTGATCATGTTGTCGAGCCAGGGACCCGAATATTCCTTGAGCCTGAAGAGAAGTTCTCCCGCCAGCGACCGCTCGATGGGCGTGTGCACCAGCAGGGCCTTCATCACGAAATACTTGTGCCAGGGCCCGCCTTCCTCGAACATCGTGAGCATGGGGGCCACCAGTGCCGGATCGACGTCACGCAGGCTGACGGCCATGAGCCCCATCTGCCACAGGGCCTGGGATGGATCCTCGCTGAGCTCCAGCAACTCCTTGCCGGAAAAACCCGAGGCATGCAGCAGGATGACCCCTGCCTGGAACTCCTCCATTTCCGCCAATGTAGCCGGGGAATTCACATCATCGATAAACTTGTCAACGATTGCGGCCTGGGCCTTGGCCGCGGCCAACCGGGTTTGTTTTTCGAGCTGGGCCTTCCTGTCGAGTTCGGCCTGGGAAGCGGGCTGGCTCAGATTTTTCAATAGGCGTTTTAAATAATCACCGATAGCCATTGGCAGAGACTCCATCCGGCGAAAGTTCCGATTGGCTCAACACATGCCTGTTGGCTTGTGAGGCTACCACAACTTCAACCGGGATTGTATACCAACGGCTCTGTGATGGGCGAAATCACCAGGAATTAATCGAAAATTTCCTAACGATACAGGGCCTTGACCGTCCCGAACGATGCGCTTTCAACGGCCACCGCTTCACCGTTGAACTCGAAAACGCCAGCGTCATGGGATCCACCGATAGAGTACATGGGCAGCAGGGAATAAGGCGGCAGTGGTACGTCTCCACCCAGGAAGGCCATCTCACCTGGTATTGATGGAAGGTCAGGGAGTGGCCGAAGGGTGACCTCCGTTGTTGTGGAGCTGCTAAGTTTCAGGAAGGTGAATCTTACCAGCATCGCCGCTTCGTCGATCACGCTGATGGCCGAGGTGTTTGGAATCCCCACGATGAATTCCAGTATCCCCGTTGTGATGTCCTTGTATCTGCCGATATCAATGCTCCCCGGGGGCAGAACGGTATTCAGGACGATCAGGTCGTTGGGAACAGGGTTGAAGTGCAATTGCAATTCCAGGCCGGTGACGACATTGAAGGGCACACCACCGTTTTCAACATCGGTCGGTCTGGTGAGAACCAGATACACGTCCACGGGAACACCCACGACAAAGGTGCCCGTCGCCCCTGTGCCATCGTCGTTCGTGTAGAGACCGACTTCATTGGGATGTGTGGGCTCGGCGATACTCGGGTTGGGGACCAGAAGGGAAAGTACGGCAATCGCAAACACAAGAAACATCGACTTTTTCATTTTTTCGTCCCCTTTTTTGAGAAGTTCATGTCCCTGAGTATACCGGAAAAGATTTCGCCCAATCAAAATTTGGTCACCAATGTGCAGGAATGCTGTTCAAACTGATCGAAAAACCCCACTTGTGGAGCTCCAGGAGTTATAATATGGGGTTCAAAAAGCTCCGCCCGAAGTGGCCGGACCCATATAATGGAGGCTTTCCGACAATGTCGAGATCATGGCTGACCGCCCTGCTGTTTGGCGCTTTGTGCGCCTGTGGCGCCGGATCCCTCCCGGTGACCGCTGCCGTGGTGGTCGACCAGGGCCATACACCGATAAACGGAATCTACACCTTTGATCGGGTCGACATTTTCTGGACTCTCGATGAAGCGGATGCCGATTCGGTGAAGGTGGACTTCGGGGACGGCTCAGCCTTGGTTTTGCCTGGAGATGCATCACAGGTCCGTCATATCTATTCAGGTGAAGGCCTTTTCCAGATAACGGTTACAACTTGGCAGGACGGTCATTTTTTCCCGGCGACCGACCCTGACCCCGTCCACATCCAGCGCCGGAACGTGCCGGGGCGGAATGTTCTTTTCATTCACCACAGCTCGGGGCGTTACATGATTCGCGACTGCGGTTTCCGCAGCCTGGTCAGCAGTCACAACAATGCAGCCGGCACCGACATCCGCTTCTGGGACCATGACTTTGCTTCCGGCAATGCCTATACCGGCCTCATCCTGCCTGACAGCACCGTGTACCTGGACTGGATCTACGGGCCCGAATCCAACGACATCTCTCCGGCCGGTTATCAGGTTATTTTCTTCGACGCCCCCGCCTTTCGTGACAGCATCTTCAATCGTCATGATGTTGTTCTGATGAAAAACGACCACGTCACCGGTGACATCACCAGCGAGGCCCAGCTACTGGAGTACCAGGACAACTACCTGCGGATCCGGGATGTCCTGGACCAGTTCCCGGACAAGCTTTTTATCTTGATGTCGGGTCCACCACGACTGCCGGAAAATATCACCAATGATGAAGCGGACCGCGCCCGCCGGTTCTACAACTGGCTGCAAAGCCCCGAATTCAAGAACGGGCACCCCAATATCTGTTTTTTCGACTATTTTGACGCCTTGTCCAATCCCGACGATCCCGACGATCCCGAACGCAACATGACCCGCCCCGAGTATCGCGAACCTTGGGGGGACGATCACCCCAACCTCCTGGCCAACATGACCATTGGTCCCCAGCTGGCCGATGTTCTGCTTCGCATCCTGGATCCTGAATTCTACTTCGATCCGAGCAGTGTCCCGGATTCGCCGGTGGTCGGTGCCCGGCTGCACGAGGCGGTTCCCAACCCCTTCAACCCGGCAACACTGATTTCCTGGGAACTGACGCGACCAGCGACCGTCAACCTGCTGGTGTTCGATGTGGCAGGGCGTCTGGTAAGATCACTCCTGGCCGGCAACGACCAGACGGCAGGGCGACACGAAATTGTCTGGCGAGGAGTTGATGATCACGGGCGGCCTCAGCCTTCCGGGGTATATTTCTATCGTCTGGGATTCAACGGTCAGTGGCTCACCGGACGGATGACCTTGATTCGCTGAGGGGATAGTGAACCAGGTCGAAGCCAATACCCATCAACCCTCATATCTGGTCGGATCTTTTCCCTCTTCAAACAGAAGCGCTTCTTTTCGGGCGTTACATGCCGCACAAAGCCCACAGTGAAGGTCATGACCCTTATAGCAGGTCCAGGTGAGTGAGAAATCAAAATCGAGCTTGCGACCCACCGCGGCTATCCCGGATTTTGAAAGGGCCGTGAATGGACTTCTTACACGCACCCCGGTATAGGTTCCCAGAGAAGCGGCCTCGGAAAATTTCTCGGTGAAATCTGTCCGACAATCCGGATAAACTCCCTGGTCGTCGGAATGGGATCCGATCAATACTTCGTCGATCTCCAGGTTTTCAGCATATCCAACCGCGACAGCGAGCATGATCCCATTCCTGAAGGGCACCACGGTGGACCGCATATTGTCCTGGTTGTAGGTTCCATCCGGAACCGGCTCTCCACCCTGGAGCAGGGAAGAATCAAAAAGCTCATCGAGAAAGCGCAGGGGAATCACGGTGTGGGTCACGTCATATTTTTTCGCCAAGAGGACGGCCGATTCCAGCTCCTTGTGATTGTGCCTTGAACCGTATTCGAAGCTGATCGCCTCAATCGATTCGAATTCCGTCAGGGACTGCGCCAGCAGGACCCCGGAATCCATCCCGCCTGAGAGAAGAACCAGAGCTTTCATGTTTTGCCGTCGATTCTGTGCAGGGAGATATGTCACTTTTTTGAAAGATACATTGAAACAAGGCAACTGCAACCAGCCAACAGGGCGGATGTCGGATGCCTATTCCAACCGGTTGTCTTCATGAGCCAACAGGGCCAACAGCCTGGGGTGGACATACAGTTTGTCCCTTCCAGAGCTTTTTTCCTCCAATAGTCCCATCGCCACCAACAATTTCAAGTAGCGTGATGCCGTCTGCCGCTTGGCCACCCCGGCCTGAACCAGGCTATTGATCCTGCAGTAGGGTTGTTCGAAAACCACATCTACAAGTTCCCGGCTGTAAATTTTTGGAAATTCGCCTCGAATTCGATCGGCCGTGTCGTCGGCCAGGGTTCGAATAGCCTGGATCTTGGCCAGAGTCCAGTTGGATGTTTCCCTGACCGCCTCCAACATGAAAAGCAGCCATGGCTCCCAGGCCTCGTTCCGTGTCACGTCGATGAGCAGGCCATAATAGTCGTTCTTGTGCCGAATGATGTACCGGCTCAGGTAGAGGATGGGCAAGGTCAACAGATCTTCCTGGATCAGAAAAAGGCTATTGAGCACGCGGCCGGTCCGTCCGTTGCCATCGGTGAACGGGTGGATGGCTTCGAACTGGTAGTGACCGGCGGCCATCCGGATCAGGGGATCGAGCTCCACTTCTCCGTGGAGGAACCTCTCCCATCCGGCCAGATGGTCTCGGATGGCCGACTCTCCCTCGGGCGGGGTGTAAATGGTCTCGCCGGTCGCCGCATTGGCCAGCTTGGTACCCGGCACTCTCCGGACATGCATGTCCACGCCCTTGATCCTGCTACAGATGGTTTCCGCCATCCGAGTGCTGAGCGGGTACTTCTCCAGGGCCTGGAATCCATCCATCAGGGAACTCCGGTACCGGAGAGCCTCCCTGGTGGCCGGGTCGGCCTTGTCTTCCGAGTTGAGGTTTTCGAATAGCTTGTCCATTGTCGTCACGATGTTCTCGATGGCGGAGCTGGCCTGGGCCTCGAGGACGGGCAGGGTGTTGATGAGCATCGACTGATTGGGAATGAGCTCCGCCCCCTGCTTCAAACCCGCCAAGGCGGCCCTCGCTTCCACGCACGCCCTCAAAACGGGTTTGGTTTCCAGACGGTCGACAGGGGGAATGGGTGGCAAATCGTTGTAGGGACGGTCAGGATTCCAGGGCACTGAGTTCATGTTTACAAAACTCCTTTTTATCGACATATTGTCAGGATATGTTTACGGGATCAACATGTCAATAAAATATGTCGATATTTTAACATTCTATCGACACATTGTGTCCCTAGGACAATACGAACGCCCCCAGGGGGCGTTTTTGTTGTCCTGGAACACATCGGAAAACCCCGCCACCTCCCGGCAGCGGGGTTCCAATTATCAACCCGTGGGCTGACTCATTCTAGCGTATCAGCACCATCGACTTCACACTGGTCAGCCCACCGGAGTCGAGGCGCGCGAAGTACGTACCGGAGGCCACTGAACGACCACTGCTGTCACGGCCATCCCAGTTCACCTGGTTGGGACCGGCCTGTTTCACCCCATTGACCAGATCCCGGACCAGGCGACCCTGAACGTCGTACAGGCGCAAGCTCGCGGTCTGGGTCCGGGGCAGGGTGAAGTGGATCGTGGTCTGGGGATTGAACGGATTGGGCACCACACCGGTGAGCGCGAAGGCTTCCGGTATGCTTCCGACCCCGGAGACATCGTTGCCGACAACCAGCGTGACCGGCACGAACAGTGTCGGGTTGTCGGGATCGTTGCTCGCCAGGGTGAGATTGAACTGGTGGTTGCCCTCGGCCAGGCCGGTGGCGTCCGCACTCAGGGTTACCATCTCGTAGCCAGACGGCGCCAGGGTGCTGCCGGAGACGTCGATGCCCACGTACGGCGCCGCATCGGTGAGAGTCCAGATCAGATCCTCCACGCCCTGGTTCAGCACCAGCAACGTTTCGCTGGCGGTACCACCCACCTCGACCTCGATGACCATCGCGGCGGGACAGGGAACGGCGCGGGGCGCCGACGGCTCACCGCCGGGGAACTTGATGAGGTCGACAAACGCCATACCGCCGCTGCCCGACGTGGACATGCGCCAGCGGAACGTATGCTCGCCCGCCGGGGCCTCGTATGAGAAGAAGGTCCAGTTGCTTGCGGAAGTCCACGATTCAATGATGGCGTAACCGTCCCAGAACGCGAAGGTGCCACCGCTCGCCACGGTCTTGAACCAGAAACTCACAGGACCGGCCTCGGTCAACTCGATGTCCAGGTAAAGGATCGAGGAGGTAGTACCGCCAATCTCGTCGGAACTGGCCGAGTAGATACCCTCGTGTGCCTGGTCGGAAGTGACCAGCCACTCGGTGTCACCGGAGGAGGCCCAGGGGAACGAACTGAAGTCTCCCGACTCGAAGCCGTCCTCCACCGAGGCGCGAAGGTAGAGTGCGCAATCGTGGTCGGAATCGGCCGGTAGGGTCTGCACCATCGAACCCGCGCTCGGCAGATTCGCCCGTACTGTGTACTCGGTGGCCTGCGGTACTTCGATGGACCAGGTTCCGTCGGCGCCGGTGGTGATCGACGACAGTGGGGTGTCGGCCATCTGCACGATGACCCCCGCGGCGGGAGTGCCTCCAGGAGGTACGTCCCCCGGACCGTAGACCGTACCCGACAGGGTGACGTTGGGCAACGGAACCAGGTTCAACACGGGCTGAATCTCGCCGTCAGCCGGGATGTCGAGCAACTCATAGAGATCCTCGTATCCGAAGGCCGAGGCCATGATATTGGCCTCACCGGCGGGCAGGGTGAGCCGGAAAGCGCCGAACTCGTCGGTGACGTCTCGCGAACCGCTGTCCACGACCGTGACCAGGACCCCGGCTATGGGAAGTCCGGTCGCGTCGTCGACCACGGAGCCGGCCACGACACCATATCCGGCGATGGCGGTCGTGACGGCCTCGAATGCGTCGAGGAAGCCCCAGCCGTAAACGTTGTCCTCACCCGGTGTGCCCAGGTCGTTGGCGGAGTCCATGATGATCTGCTTGATGGTGATCACGTCGAGGTCCGGGTTGGCCGACCGCATGAGGGCCACCACACCGGCCACGTGCGGCGTGGCCATGGACGTACCGCCCATGGACGTGTAGCCACCCGGAATCGAGCTGTAGATGTTGCCGCCGGGAGCCACGACCTCGGGCTTGATCCGGTTCTCCTCGGGCCCGCAGCTTGGACCGGCTGGTCCGCGGCTGGAAAAACCACTGATGTTGTAAGGCGCATAATAGTTGGTGGAACCAACGCTGAAGCTGTCGTAGGGGGTGGTGGCGCGATCAGCGGGAGAACGCACGGTGCTGCCGCCGGGCCCTTCGTTGCCGGTGGCCCAGACATGAACCACGCCAGCAGCTTCGCAGGCGTCGATGGCATTCCACCAGGCGTTGTAGCAGTCGGGGTAGCCGAAGCTCTCGTTCACGCCCCAGGAGTTGTTGGCCACGTCGGGCACATCGTCCGTGGTGGCGGGGTCTCCGTCGGGATCGGCGAGCCACTGCATGGTCTGCAGGACCTGGCTGCCGATGCTGCCGCCGACGAGGGTGTTGGCGGCTATCCAGAGCGCACCGGGAGCCACGCCGATGGTATCGTTGAAGGCCACACCGCACATGGTACCCATGGTGTGGGTGCCGTGGATGTCACTGTCGACGGGCGGGTTGTTGAAGCCGCCGACAAAATCGAGCCAGCACTCCTCGGCGGGCGCAAAGTTGCCGCGCCAGCGTGCGGCCAGGGCCGGATGGTTGCCGTCGACCCCTGTGTCGAGGTTTGCCACGAGGGCGCCGGTGCCGTTGATGCCCAGCTCGTCCCAGACCCGGCGGGCGCCGACGTTCACGACGCCGGGGGTGATACCGATGGCCGTGGCGTCCTTGTCGGGCTCCACGCGCGTCACGGGCTCGATGAGCTCGATGGAAAGGGGCGGCTCGACGATGTCCACGTCCGCGCGCAGGGCGAGGTCGCGAATAGCCAGATCGTCCTTGGCGGTGATGAACACCCCGTTGACGATCCAGAAGGATTCGTAGGACTCGATCTCACCCAACCGGACGAGGGTTTCCAGGGTGGCCAGCAGTGATGCCTGCGCACTCTCTGCATCCTGCTGCAGCGATGTGATCACGGTGTAGTGTCTGTCTGCGAGCGGAATTCGGGCCTCGTGAAGCTCCCAGTCAAGGGCCTTGATGTCGAGGCGATCGGTCATAATGAAAAGGGCCATCACGGGCTCCGAGTCCGCCTTGGTGGCCAGGTAGGCCTCCATATTGGGCGACAGGGTGCCGGCGACGGCTGAGCCGGCCAAGAGCATGACCAGCAAACCGGTGAGTAAGGGGCGGATATTCATACTTATTACATCCTCTTGGGGGGGACGAGAATCTGGACGAAGTGTTTGGGGATCGTCAGACCAGTGACCGACCTTACCGCAAATGATTGCTATTGTCAAATAGCGCCATCCAGGGTAGTGGAACATCTCTTGGGTGGTCCCGCTGAACGGAACCCCTTGGCATTGGCATTGAGTCTTGAAAAACCCCGCCACCTTCCGGTAGCGGGGTTCCAATCATCAACCTGTGGGCTGACTGACTAACCTACCACCGGTCGCCGCCGCCGCCGCCACCGCCGCCGCCGCCGTAGCCACCACGGCCACCGCCGCCGCCGCCACGGGGACG
>DAOWLV010000291.1 GCA_030643455.1 Candidatus Krumholzibacteriia bacterium
AATGACGGTTACAGCTGCGCCCAGTCGTTGCTGGCGGTTTACGGACCCTCGTTGGGTGTGGAGCGGGAGGCCGCCCTGCGCCTGGCCGCGCCCCTAGGCGGAGGATTGTCACGGACCGACGGCCCCTGCGGCGCCGCCACCGGAGCCCTCCTGGTCCTTGGCCTGAAACACGGACACACACATCCCGATGATGATTTGGGGGCCGAATTCATTCGCAACCTGACTCAGGAATTCATGCGCCGCTACGGTGAAATCAAGGGCAGCACGCTGTGCACGGACATCCTGGGAGCGAATCTGTCGGTTCCCGGCGGGCTGGAGCGGGTGGAGGCCGAAGGATTGTCGGCCGAATCCTGTCCCGACGCCGTGCGCACGGCGGCCCGATTGCTTGAAGAAATGCTGGAGATCCAGCCGTAAACCCGAACATGGAGAACCGGCAATGACGAAGTTGGTGGAAAACGCTGCGGGCAGGATGGTCCCGGTCGAGATCAACGGTCAGGAAGCGGTCCCGTACCAGGGTGTGGGCAAGTACCGGCCCCAGGGCCGCAAGGCCGCGCCCATGGTCAGCAGTTGCATCGATTATCCACCGGACGGCGACAAGACCGTCGCGGACATCAAGACCGCCCTGGTGAACGCCGGCCTCACCGATGGAATGACCATTTCCACGCACCATCACCTGCGCAACGGCGACCATGTGGCCAACGCCGTGTTCGCCGCCGCGAGTGAACTGGGTGTGAAGGACCTGCGCTGGTTTCCCTCGGCGAGTTTTCCGGTGCATGAACCCCAGGTTGCGCACATGGAAAGCGGTGTGATCCATCACATCGAAGGATCGATGAACGGACCGCTCGGTGACTACTGCACCCGCGGCAAGATGCGCGGCATGGCGGTATTGCGCAGCCACGGCGGCCGCTACCAGGCGGTACAGGATGGGGATGTGCACATCGACATCGCGGTGATCGCCGCGCCCACGGCCGATCCCTTCGGCAACGCCACCGGCGACCGCGGACCCGCCGCCTGCGGGTTGCTGGGTTTCGCCCTGGCCGACAGCGAATACGCCGACCACGTGATCACCGTCACCGACAACCTCGTGGAGTTTCCGTGCATCCCCTGGCAGATCCAGGGCAACAACGTGGACCAGGTCGTGGTCATGGATTCGATCGGCGACGCGAGCAAGATCGTCTCGGGCACGACCCAGATCACCAAATCACCCGACCGTCTGCTGATCGCCGAACTGACGGCCCGCTTCTGCGACGAGGCCGGCATCGTGCGCGACGGCTTCAGCTTCCAGGCAGGCGCCGGCGGCACGGCGCTGTCGTTCGCGTTGTTCCTGCGGGACATGATGCGCGAGCGTGGCATCAAGGCCCGCTTTGTTCGGGGCGGCTCGACCCAGTACCTGGTGGACATGCTCGAAGAGGGCCTGACCGACTACATCCTCGACGGCCAGACCTTCGACCTGGAGGGGGTCCGCTCGATGCGCGAAAACCCCGGGCACCAGAATACTTCCCCCTTCACCAGCTACAACTGGCACGGCAAGGGCAATTTCGCCAGCATGCTGGATGCCGTCGTTCTGGGCGCGACCGAGGTCGATGTAAATTTCAACGCCAACGTGGTCACCCACTCGGACGGGCGCCTGTTGCACGGTATCGGCGGGTGGCAGAATTGCCTCGCCAGCAGGTGCACGATCCTCCCGATTCCCAGTTTTCGAGACCGTATTCCGGTCATCGTGGACGAGGTCACCACCCTTTGCGGCCCCGGCGACCTGATCGACGTGATCGTCACCGAGCGCGGCATCGCCATCAATCCGATGCGGCGGGATCTAATTGAGCAGCTTGAGGGTTCTTCCCTACCGATACGCAAGATCGAGGACATCAAGGGTGAGGTTGAAGAAATCTGCGGGGGCGCCGCCGCGAAACCTCATCTGGGTGACAAGGTGGTTGCGGCGATCAAGTGGGTGGATGGAACGGTGATTGATTGTGTCAGGCAGGTCGGGGAGTAGGTGTGTAGCCTCGTCCCGGCTCAGCGCAAAAAAGCCCTCACATGGAGTGAGGGTTTTTTTGCTCATCGCGCGCTTTGCGCTCTCTGATTCGCCTGGACGAGACTACACACCTACTCCCGGACCTGCCTGACGCAATCAATTACCGTTAGAAATAGACACCCACACCGATGCCAAAACCACTCCAGTCGGAGAATACATACTTTAGTTCGGCGAAAGCGGCCATTTTATCGGTCATCATGAAATTTGCTCCACCGCCCAGGTTGAGGCCGAAGTTGGAGCCGTCGCCGTGGAACTGGAAGTCTAGACCTACCAGAGGGTAGAAGCGACTCGTGCCGGCGGTGCCGTCGGAGTTGGAGGACTTGATGACGAAATGGTAGTCGATGTCCAGAGCGAATCGGGTTTTGTTGGCGAAGATCACCGAGGCCTGGCCGGTGATCTGGGAGATGTCGCCGCCTAGCCAGAAATCCTTGCGGGCCTGCAGGCCGAAATCACCGTCGAGGATGTTGATACCAGCGCCCCAGCCCCTGGTCTCGGCGAAGGTAGGGGAGGCCAGCGCTACGAGCGTCAAAGCGAGAATGATGGCGGTCAACCAGGAGAAATTGGTGGTTTTCACGATCGAATCCTTTCGAATTGGAGGGTGGTCCATTCACCCATGCCGGTCCAATCTACCCCTCTTTGAAATCCGGGAATAGAATACCTTTCTCCTCAGGTGTGCGCAATGGCTTACCGTTCGTTGAAACGTTTTCCGCATGTTGAATCCCTGGGGCACTTATTTGTTTTAAGCTGTCAAATTGTAGTCATTGACAACATTAATGTTGTCTCAAAACACCCCCCGGGGGGCGTTTTTCGCAGTGATATATATTATCCCTGCGTCAAAACCCGGCGGCGGGTTTTCCTGCATTGATATCCAATATCCCTGTGCGCCAGAAACGGTATCCCTCCAAAACGAGCCGGACACAATTCCAGAGTTACGACCCTGGATGAAAAGAAAAGGGTGAAAAAATTCAGATATGATGATTGACTCTGCCGGCAACGACCAACCGTAACCGAAAAGGAATCCGACATGTCGAACGAAAAGACACCCGAACAGCAAATCCTCTCGAACCTCTGGTGGCTCGTGTTGCTGCGGGGCATATTTCTGGTGGCGCTCGGGATCGTATTTCTCACCCGCCCGGTGGTGCCGCTGACCATGGCCATCCTGGTGATGGGGGCCTACTGGTTCATCGATGGTCTCCTTGTCCTGACCAAGTCCATTCGGGAGCGTCACACGATCAAGCACTGGGGATTCAACGCCTTCGTGGGTGCAGTCAGTATCCTTGCCGGTCTGGTGGTGTTCTCGCGTCCCATCGCCAGTGCCCTTCTCACCACCACCTTCCTGGTCTACTTCCTGGCCTTCGCCGCAATGGTTTCCGGTATGATGAGTCTTTCGACGGGCATCCGGATGCGCAAGGAAATCGACAACGAGTGGTATCTGATCATAGGCGGTGGGGTTTCGATCCTCTTCGGGTTGATGCTGATTGCTTCCCCGCTGTATTCGATCCTGTTTCTGGTCAAGGGCCTCGGGATCATCGCCCTGGCCGTCGGGTTCGTCCTGGTGGGTTACGCGATTCGGATCCGCAGTGCGGTGAAACAGGCGGGAGTATAACCAAATCAAATAGCCCGGATCATGAATAAATGATCCGGGCTATTTTTTTGCATTACCGAAGGTTACTGCCTCTGGCTGTCGAATTCCTCAAGCTCACCGACCCAGGCCTCGCGCTGTTCCTCGGGCACGAAGAACGTGAACTGTCCCACCGCCCTTTCCACCAGCATGAGATCGATCAGGTAGTCGTTGATCGCGTCGATGGCGTTCAGGTCGGCATTGAGAGAGTTGGTCTGGGCGTCCAGCAGGTCCACGAGACTGACCAGACCCATGGTGTAGTTGTCGGCCACTATTTCCAGGTTCAGGCGGGCGGCCTCTGCAGCGGCGCGTCCAAGGTCGATGGCCAGCCGACTCGCGGCGACCTGGAAGACGGAATTGCGCACGTTCTGCTCAATGCGCTGGGCGGTGGCCTGGCGACCGCGCATCAGACGGTAGGTGTCCTGGGTCGTGCGCCGGGTCTCGGCGAACCGGGCGGCGCCCTCGAACAACGGCAGGGACACGAACACGCCCACGTTCCAGAAAGTGTCGTCGGGTGCAAGGGGATCAGCGATGTTCGAGCCTTCGCCGCTTCGGGAAAACACGTGGTTCACCCCACCGGTAAGCCCGATGTCCGGCGCCCAGAAAGATCGGGTGGCCGCGGAGTGTTCACGCTCGGTGGCCAGGATTGAGGCATCGAACTGCTGCAACTCGGGTGATCCTTCCAGGCCCTTTTGCACCAGGAAATCTCGTAGGACCTCCAGGCCGTGCGGGTCCCGCGTGAAATTGTCCACGCGAGGGTCGATCACGGTGAGGTACTGGTCGTCCAGGGTGTTATCGACCAACTCGAGGGGAACTTCCAGCGGTTGATCCAGCACACGATTGAGTTCGATGGTGGCCAGCCGCTGGTTGACCGCAGCCTGCATCACTTGGGCCTGCTCCGAAGCGATCTTGCTTTCCCAGCGGTAAAGCTCCGAACGGTTCGCGTCGCCCACCGTAACTCGGACCTGGGCGCGGTCGAGATTGGTACGGGTGAAGGCGAGATTCTGGCGCTGGATCTGCAACCGGGTCTGGGCGCGCAGAACATCGAGGTAGGCGGTGGCTGCTTCCAGACCCACGTCCAGCCGAACCAGGTCCAGCTCTCCTTCCCGGGCTTCCTGCAGGTGTTTCTCGAT
>DAOWLV010000097.1 GCA_030643455.1 Candidatus Krumholzibacteriia bacterium
CGCAAGAGGTGGGCCGGACACATTCTCGAAGGCACAACCCATCTTTTACAACAAACACATTTTCCGAGGCACAACCGAATGCTTGAGGTTGGGGAATTTCCCCCAACGACCCGCCGGCGGGTCGGTTTCATGTATTTATTTGTTTAGCAATGACTTACGTTGTTTGATGTTCCCGCCCCCCTGCTTAACCATCCCGGCCGAAAAAAACCAGGAGCTTGAGGCTCTACACACGACCAGATTCAGGGCGATATCCCTCCAGACACAATTTCAAAGCCACAACCTAACTTTTTCCAAAAAACCGTTTGGCTCGCTCGGTGACCTCAACAATAAATTCCGACTTGGCCTGCGTGTACCCAACCCTGTCCTTCGAAAAGCCTTTGGCAAGCCGGCTCTTCAGGTCCCCGTATTCTTTGGCCACATCCGAGTGTTCTATCAAGTAGTCCCTGAACAGGAGCCGGTCCCAGTGGCCGGTGAATCCACCCTCCACCATATGGATGTGGTGTGTACGGACACCGGTTTTCGGTTCCCGCTTGATGAACCAGGCGTAGAAGGGCGGTCCGTCGTCACCGTGTGTGGGGCGCCAAAAATAGTCGTAACCCTGTAATTCCAGAACCGGTGCGATCCGCACCCTGGTCTCTTCCAGGTCGGTGACTTCCACCAACATATCCACAATCGGTTTCGCGGCGAGCCCAGGCACGGCCGTACTGCCGAAGTGCTCGATTCGTCGGATCATTTCATTTGGCAGGCAGGAAAAAAGGTGCCCTTTTTCTTGGAGAAATGACTGCACCCAATTCGGGTCGTACGGCACGATGTCAACTTTTTCACGTATGACTCGCTGGACCTTTTCCTCTGGCGTCTCCATAACCACCTCTATGGACCTTCCTGGATTTCACCCGCCATCTTCTGCAAAATCTCCCAGGCCGTAACCACATGCTCGCGTTCGGTGGCCCGTTGGCCCACCGCCAGGCGGATCGTGAAAACGTCGTCCAGCTTGGTGTGAGTCAGGTAGATGGTGCCATCGGCGTTAACCCGGTCGACAAGGGCTTGGTTGGCGGCATTCAGAGCGGCCTCATCCATCCCGGCAGGTTTCCAGCGAAAACAGACCGTATTGACCGGAACAGGAGCCAATCGTTCCCATTCGTTTGCACCGTCGATCCAGCCGGCGAACTCCTGGGCCAGTGCGATGTGACCGGCGATGATCTCGCGAAGACGCCGTGAACCATAACTGCGCAGCACGAACCACAGCTTCAAAGCGCGGAAGCGGCGGCCCAGGGGGATGCCCCAGTCCATGTAGTTGTTCACCTCGCGGTCGCGGCCGGTCTTCAGATATTCGGGGTGGATCGAAAGGGTGCGCTCCAGGTGGTCGGGATCGCGCACGAAATAGGCCGAGCAGTCGAAGTTGGTCAGCAGCCATTTGTGGGGATTGACCACCAGGGAATCGGCGTGCTCCACACCGTCCAGTATCCAGCGCATTTCAGGCAGGATGGCCGCGCTGCCCGCCAGGGCCGCGTCCACGTGCAGCCACAGGTTGTGTTTTTTCGCCACCGGGCCGATGAGGGGCACCGAATCGATGGCCGTGCACCCGGTCGTCCCCACTGTGGCCACAATACAGCAGGGGATGAGACCGCCAGCCAGGTCGGCCGTGATCCTGGCTTCCAGGTCGGCGGGATCCATGGCGCGGTTTTCGTCGATATCCACGGTAACCACGTTTTCCGCGCCGAAACCGGCGATCTTGGCGCCTTTGAGCACCGAGGAGTGGGCCTCGCGCGAGGTGTAGATCCGCAACGGCCCGGCCCCGGCCAGTCCCGCGGGACCAGCCGCGTTGACCGCAAAAGCCGTGGCCTTTTCCCGCGCGCAGACCAACGCGCACAGGGTGGTCGTCGAGGCGGTGTCCTGGATCACACCGTGGAAACCGGCGGGCAGGCCCAGCAGTTCACCCAGCCAGGCGGTGACTTTCTCTTCCAGCTCGGTGGCCGCGGGACTTGTCTGCCACAGCATCGCGTTGACGCCCAGGCCGGCCGAAAGCAGCTCACCCAGAATCGAGGGCCCGCTGTTGTTGGCCGGAAAGTAGGCGAAAAAGCGGGGATGGTTCCAGTGGGTCACGCCTGGCAGGATGTCGCGCCGGAAATCCTCGAGGATGGTTTCCATGGGTTCACCATCCTCGGGGGCGTGGTCGCCAATGAGTGCCTTGATCTCGCCCGGCCTGCTGCGCGACATCACCGGATAGCGGTCGGCGTGATCCAGGTAGTCGGCGATCCAGTCGATGACCTCGTAACCGTGGCGGCGGAATTCTTCGCTGTTCATGATTGCTCCGGGTTGAGTGGACACCAAATCCAGATTGGGGTGGGGATGGGATTTCGTCAACTGAAGCATTCCGGGGCAGGGAAGGCGCAGGAGCGGACCCCCGAACCGGGAGGCATGAATAACCCCCGGTGCCGTTGTGGGCGTCCAGGGGACACTCACGGCGCCGGGGGTATTCTGAGTCCGCCTCGCAAGTCATGCGAAACCCAGTTTTCTATTTTGCCAGCACGACCTTGCCGTAGCCTGCGGCTGTACCGGTATCCACGCGATACAGGTAGGTTCCCGAGGGCATGTTGCGACCGCTGCGGTCGCGGCCGTCCCACATGATGGACTGCTCGCCGACCGATTGCGGGCCATTGTGCAACGTACGCACCAAGCGGCCGTGAATGTCGTAGATGGCCACGCGTACCAGAGCGTCACGCTCCAGGGAGTAGCTGATGGTCACCCGGGGGTTGAACGGGTTGGGTGCCGCCGTTGTCTGCAGAAGCGCCGCTGCCGGTAAACCGCCGCGCTGGGGAGCTGCCGAGACAAACGGGTCCAGATTCGTGACCGAGACGTTCCAGCCGGGAAAATGGAGGAAATCGTGAAAGTGGAGGATCTCCGGCACGACCGGGTCGATCACCGTCAGGGTCGCCGGCTCATCCGGGGCACTGCTGATGACGTACAGCCCGCCGTTCGGGCCATCGGTGATGGCCGCGGGGCTGTCCGCATGAGGTAGGTCCAGCAGCCCGAAAGTGACGTTACGGGTGTGGGTGTCGAACAGGTCGATGGTGTGGGTACCCCCGTCGATTTCCCGCAGCAGGTAGATCATATCACCATGCCGTGTCGCGTCGACCCAGAGGCCGGCGGGCAGAGCCACACTACCGGTCTCGAAATCATTTGTGCTTGAATTCACCGTGGCAAAACCGCCGTCGGCGTCGGCCACGAAAAGCATCATCCCGGGATAGTCGGCGATGGCGACCGGTTCGGTCACATCCGACCCCGTCAACGCGAGGTGGGCAGTGAACGTGTGGTCGCCGAAATCGAGCCGGTCGATGTACGTGTCACCGTCGGTCTGGTCGCGCAGCAGGAACAAATCATCCGTGCCCGTGCCGTTGGTGATGTCTACACAAGTGCCATCGAGCTGCTCGAGAGTCAATTCAACCGTGTCGTCCAGGCCGGGTGTACTGATGGCAAGACCGAACGCATCACTGACAGAATAGAGTTTGCTGTCGTTGCCGTCGGTAATGCCTGTGGGCGAGAGCAGGTCCGAAGTGTCATACGTGTGGAGGTCCGGCGCGGGAAGCGCCAGGTCCACGTCGAAACCATCCACCAGGGTGGGCAGGGATCCTGCCTGGTCGCGCTGGATGAAGAGGTTGGCTACCGGGTTGAACGGCAACGAAGGACCCTCGACTGGTTCCGTGGTCGATGTCAGGGGTATGTTGGTCAGGCTGCCGGCCTCGCCGTAGTCGCCACTGCCGAAAATGATGGAAAATACGTCGTCGCCGACGCGGATCCCGCGTTCCGGCACGGCGCCACCGAGCTGGCCGATGCGGTAGCTGAGGATGTCGAACGACAGATCGGCGCCAAACTCCGATCCGTAATCGATGATTACGCGGAAGTCGTCCATGCCCTCTTCGACGTTCAGTCCGAACACGATGGCGTTGTCACCGTTGGCCTGGGCCACGAACTCGGACGTCCCATCGCCACCGAGTTGCTCGAAGCCCCGGTTCAATTCGGGGTAATCGTCGGGATCCGAGGCAATCCCGAAGATGGCATCGGTTTCCAGGGCTAGGCCGTTGTCGACTTCCCCTCCCAGCTCGTCCTTGTCGATGATGATGCCCAGGACCGTGATCTCGGAGGGGAACTCGACTCGCGCAATGTACGAGTCGTAGGATCCGGCCTCGAGATCGACGAAGAAGCGGAAATAAATGGACTGCACGTAATCCTGCGGTCCCGTTCCGATTCCGTAAGCAGTCAGATCCACGCCCTCGGCGCCGTAGGCTTTTTCACGCACGACGACCAGATCGGGGTCCGGTCTGGGAGTCGAGGTGCTGAATCCTACATCTTCATAGGGTGGTGTTTGCGCTTGGGCCCAATCGGGTGAGAACATGAAAAGCAGAGCCAAGAGAAGGAATCCGATTGATTTGGTGTGGGATACGCCAGTCATTATCATGGGTTATCTCCGGATTTAGCGGCTCAATGCCGTGGTTTAGTGTCGAGAATGAAAAATGAACGGGCGAGTTCACACAACATATTAACACAAAAAATCGATTAGCGGGTCGATTTTTCGCCTAATTTCGTCCTCGAAGCCTGCAACGGATTCGGTGATGGGAAGGCCCGGGCCATGGCCCGGGCCTTGAGCACGATCTGGGGGCCAAAAACCCTTCCTACTGCACAATCACCATCTTGCTCGTTTGTGTGAAATTGTTCCCGGTCAGGCGGTAGAAATAGACGCCGCTGCTGACAGGGGTGCCTGCCTCGTCACGTCCGTTCCAGACCCGCGCATAGTTGCCTTGCGCCAGGTTCGACCGCTCCAGTGTTCGCACCTTCAATCCCCGGACATCGAAGATATCCAGGGTCACCAGACCGGCATCGGCCGGTACGGAAAAGTGGATCTCCGTGGTTGGATTGAAGGGATTGGGTACGTTCTGGGCCAGGGTGAAACGTGTCGGGAAGTTGTTATCCGGTGCAGCGGTGACGGCGTCGCAGTTGAAACCGGTGATATCGTACAGGGCCCAGCTGTTCAAGATGCCGGTGCCGCCGGCACCGCCGTCACGCACCATCAGCACCCAGTCGCCGTCCAGGGCCTCGCCGAGGAAGGCGTCCAGGGACTGGGCGGGAGTCAGCGTGTTGGGGTAGTTGCCGATGATGTCGTTGGCCGAGCCGCCACTGAAGGCCTGCAGGAAAATGCCGGTGCCTTCGGGTGAGGTCAGCCGCAAGATGAGATCACCGATGTAGTCGTGGGAGATGTTGATGTCCATGTTGAGGCCCTCGGACACCAGGGCGCCGGTACCGCTGATGGTGATGACGCTGAGGACCGAACTTCCGTCATTGTCGGGCAGTGGCTCAAACGGAGCAGCCGTGCCGAAGCCGCCAATCGGAACGCCCACGAAGAGCTGGTTCACGCGATCGACCGATTCCGGGCTCCCGTCGAAGTCATAACTCACCTGCAGATTGAAGACCATCTGCGTGCCGCAAGGGACGTCGAGGTCAACGGAGAAGGAGTAGTCGACGTTGTTGGTGCCGCTCTCCCCAATCGGTAGATCGGGGAAATCCGCGCTGTCCTGCAGGATGGTGATGCCCGGTGTTTCGGTGGAAAGGACCGCACTGACCAGGGTGGCGCCGGACAGGCCGGCGTTGCCCAGGGTAACCTGCAGGTCGACGGTTTCCCCCGGATCGGCTGCGCCGTTGCCGGAGGGTTCGGAGATGACCTCGAAGGAAGTCACGCCAATCACCGGCAAAGGAACCAGGATGATGTTGTGGACCAGGAATTTTTCCACCAGGACCGCGGCGTGGGGCCCGCCGGGCTCGAGCTCCTGGGCCGTGGCGATGATGACGTTGGCCATGTCGCGCATCTTCAGGCCGCTTCCGAGGCCGAACTGGGATTCCAGCATGATGGTATCGACCGATTCCTGTGTCTGACCTTCATCTTCCACCAGGGTCAACATGGACTGGTACAGAGGCGTGCTCCAGAGCTCGTCGGATATGTAACCGCCGGGGATGGACTGGTGGGCGCCGTAGTTGGTCGAATGCACATACTGGGCGCCGTGAGCGTTCAGGATGCGGCCGGGCCAGCACTGGATGGGGGAGCCGTGACCATCCCAGGTGAAGATATAGTTGGGGAAGAATATCGGGCCCATGGGGGTGCTGTAGCTGTACGAGCCGCCCCAGTAGTCACCAAAACCCTCACCCATGGCACCGGTGTCCCCGCCAAACCAGCTAGGGTTGATCGAGTAGTTGATGGCGTGTCCGTACTCATGAAGAATCACGTCGGCATCTTCGCTGTCGTCGACACAGCCGTGGCCGAAAGTCAGGCGGTTGGTACCGGGAGAATAGGACGAATTGTCAGCGCCGTCCCAACCGTCGGTATCCGCGCCGATGGAACCGTACTGAATCCCCGTCGCACCAACGAATCCGAGTGACTGGATGTAACGCTGGGTCTGATCGAGTTGAAAGTAGGTCATGGCGTCATTGAAGCTGTTGGGACCGCGCGTGGAGGTCCAGTTGCCATCCGAGGTGGTGCTCGGCGGGGTGAATGGGCTGTCCCAGTCCAGGATGTGGACCCAAGGACCGTTCAGGTGGTAGCGGTTGCTCTCAAATTCGATGTCCTCGAGAGTGCGCGTGAAATAGGCGTCGGCGAACAGGGCGGGCGATGAACCGTCCTGCAGGGCGTTGTTGCGCAAGGTTGTGCGGGGGTCGGGATCAAAGACCACACCGCTGCCGGTGGCGCGCTGAACGGAGGCCTTGTTCAGGCGGGCGGAACGCACAGTCTCCAGTTCCTGGATCTGGGTGAAAGCGGCCTGGCGGTCGGCCACCGGGCCCGTGTAATCGGCGATTCGTTCGCTGGCGGGGCGCAATATCTTACGCGCGATGCGGGTATCGGTCAGTTCGACGACCTCGCTGGACTGGGCGTCGATGCGCAACTGCCAAGCGCCGTCGGGACCCTCAAGGTCGAGATCGACGATCCAGTTCAGCCTGAAGTCGGGGCCCTCAGGGCTGTAGACGAGCCGGGCGGTGGGCAGGGAGCGTAAAACGCCGTGGGCACGGACGTGATTCCAGGCGACGTCGTATGCGGTCTCCTGAGCGATGCCGTCGGTGGCGAGAGAAGCAGCACCCTCACCAACGGGGTAGAAATTGTTGAAGACCCGCAGGACGCGTCCGTCTCTCTTGGCGACCGATACGATCACTTCACCGCCGACAACCGGCAGACCATTGAGCCGTTGCTGGAAAGTGAAGTGGTGGGCGGTCAAGCTCTCGCGCCCAAAGGCGAATTCGATTTCGGAGAGGTCGCTGGACAGGCCGAATCGTGCGAAGCGCTTTTCGAGAAAGCCACGGGCGGTGCCTTCGGGGGTGGCCGCGGACAACCCATCCCATTGAGGATTGATACAGATCTTGGCGGTGCTGCGGTGATCGTCATGGACGGTGTCCAGGGGGCCGCCGCAAGCGAGGGCCGTCGCTGCGCTCAGGGTAAGCGCCAATAGGGCGATCAAGACTGCTTTCATCGGTAATCTCCTCAGGGGATCGGTGAGAATTTAAGGGTAACGATCATTATAGCACTTTTTCCGTGGTTTTGAGAGAAAATTACTCCCAGATTTCACATGGGATCTGCGGATACTGCCGCAATTTCAATACTGTCGGGAATTTAAAACAAACCGACTTGTGCCTGTGAAGGCCACTTTCCGACCGATTTGAGCCCCGGTGCCAAATCAAATTGAAATTGAACTGGTTGAATAATTCCCATATCTTCTACGTTGTCTTGTTACTTGCCTCTAGATTTCTTCTCGCCCGGGAAGTTCTGCTCGGTTGGGCTCAATATCACCCTTTGTTTTGCCTTCAAGGAGATCGGCCAGATGATCCAGAAACTACCCCAGGCGGAGCGATACTCACGTTCGAGTGCGCTATTGTACTGTGTGATCGGACTTGCCCTGGTCAGCATGATGGCGTCGTGCAGCAGCGATTCGGATCCGGTGGAACCACCCCCCCCCGCAGGACCCGCCGGTTGGATCTGGCAAAATCCGCTTCCCCAGGGGAACACTCTCAGGTGTGTCTCCTTCACGGATGTCAATACGGGAACTGCAGTCGGCGATTTTGGTACGATCCTGCGCACGACCAACGGCGGGGCCACCTGGGTGAGCCAGTCCAGCGGTACCGGGAACGATCTCACCGGTGTCAGTTTCACCGACGCGAATACGGGAACGGTTGTTGGCGGTTCTGGAACGATCCTCCGCACGTCCAATGGGGGTGCCATCTGGGCGAGCCAGTCGAGCGGCACTGATGATTACCTCGCCGCCGTCTCCTTCACGGATGCGAATACGGGAACGGTGGTCGGGGAACTGGGAATAATCCTGCACACGACCGACGGCGGGGCCACCTGGGCGAGCCAGACGAGTGGCACGTCGGTGGGCCTCAACGCGGTCTCCTTCACGGATGCGAACACGGGGACGGCGGTCGGCAACGGCGGCACGATCCTGCGCACGACCGACGGCGGGGCCACCTGGGAGAGTCAACCGAGCGGCACCTGGCAAAACCTCCAGGGTGTCAGTTTCGCTGGCGCGGATGCAGGGACCGCCGTGGGTGATGAAGGCACGGTCCTGCTCACCACCGACGGAGGCGCCACCTGGGCGAGCCGGTCGAGCGGCACATCCGCGGGGCTCAACGCCGTTTCATTCGCTGATTCGACCACCGGGATGGTGGTTGGCCATTCAGGAACGATCCTGCGCACAATCGACGGCGGCACGACCTGGGTGAGCCAGTCGAGCGGCACGGATGACGCCCTGCTGGGTGCCTGCCTTGCGGATGCGAGTACCGGCACGGGGGTTGGCCAGTCCGGTATGATTCTCATCACGACCGACGGGGGCGACATCTGGGAGAGCCAGTCGAGCGGCTCGACTCGTTTCCTCCACGATGTCTCTTTGACCGATGCAAACACCGGGACGGCGGTTGGGGTTGAGGGTACGATCCTGCGCACGACCGACGGCGGCTCCACCTGGGTGAGCCAGGTGAGCGGTACTTCCGTGGGGCTCAACGCAGTTTCCTTCGTTGATGCAACCACGGGGGTAGCTGTTGGAAATTCAGGGACGATCCTACATACGACCGATGGCGGCTCAACCTGGATGGGCCAGCCGAGTGGTACAGGGGGAGCCCTTTTGGGTGTCTGCTTTACCGACGCGAATACCGGAACCGTGGTTGGTCAATCCGGC
>DAOWLV010000029.1 GCA_030643455.1 Candidatus Krumholzibacteriia bacterium
GGCGGTCACCGGGACGGCGGACTCGGCGATGATGCCCCGGACGATCTCCTCCAGCAGGGGAAGATCGGCAAGCAGGGCGCTGCCGCCGCATTTCTTGACCACCTTTTTTGCCGGGCAGCCAAAGTTGATGTCCAGCACGTCCATGCGTCTGTCCGACAGCAACCGCGCGGCGGTGGCCATATGCTCCGGGTCGGAACCGAAGATCTGGATGCCCACCAGCCCCTCTTCCCCTTCGGTGTCCACCAGTTTCCAGGTGGCTTCGCCCCCGTAGGTCAGCCCGCTGGCCGAAGCGAATTCGCAAAAGCCCATGTCGGCGCCGAACCCCCGGCAGATTTCCCGGAAGGGCCGGTCCGTCACCCCGGCCATGGGGGACAGCATGCGGCGCACCCCTGCCAGCCAGGGCAGGCGCGGATCAAGACGGACTTCCTTGCGCGACAGAAGATCGGACACCGGACGGCGGCCTCCAGCGGTATTGGTGATCATGATACAAGGTGAAAGGACACCGGCAAATTAAGCTCCGGCCCGGATCTTGGCAATATCAGGGACACACCGCGCCGATGGCTCGAGCCAGTTCGGCGAGATCGGACAGGTTGACCATCCCATCCCAGTGCAGATCGATCATGTAGTCATAAACCCCGTAGTAACCCATGGTGAAAAAGGCGACATCGGTCAGGTTGACCACCAGATCGCCGTTGAGATCGGCGCTGTTGAGCCGGAAGTCGGGCAGGTCGCCGCCTTCGATATGAATACCCATGACCATGATGAACAGTTGGTTACTACCGGCCGGTTCGATGTGACCGCCGGCGTACAGGGCCCTGGTCCAGGTAGTCGTGCCATTGGCGTCGGTGTCCCCATCGGGTATCGTCCCGGCAGGGCAGATAATCAGGGAGCCGGCCATATCCTCCAGACAAATATCCTCAGCCGGAAAATAAGCCACCGGGTCACCCCAGGGAGGGGCATCATCATAAAGAGTCATGGTGATCGTCCCGTCCACCGGTTGTCCCGTCGAATCAAAAGCCTGGGTGAAGGGAATGCCAGACCCGTCGGGCGTGCAGAGCAGGGAAAGGGGACCCTCGGTGGCCACGGAAACCTCGGCATAGGGCAACACGGGAATATCAGCCGCCGGAACGGGCGTTGCTATCGGCAGGGTCAGCAGCAGAAGCAGGAAAACGGGACAAACCGATTTGTACATGATATCCCCCAATGCCTGTGGCGCCCTCGAGGGTGCCCCGATATAGTGACAATGGCCCCAGAACAGTTTGGCCTCGATGCGGATGGTTCAGATGTCATTATACCGAATCTGTTTTGTCAATTCAATCCGCACTTGGGGCGGGGCCGAGGTGTGGTTGCTGGAAACCGTCATCGCCTTGCGCGAAAAGGGGATCCAGGCCGATATCGTGGCTCAACCCGGGTCCGAACTCCACCGGCGAGCCGTTCTGGCGAAGATTCCCGTGGCCGCCATCCCCATCCGTTTCGACGCCGCCCCCTGGACCCTGGCCAAGCTGGTGCGCCATTTCCGCCGAACCGGAACCACCGCCATCTGGGCCAACCTCACCAAGGACCTCAAGGCCGCCTCGGTCGCCGGAAGGTTAGCGGGAATCCGGACCATTGTTGCCTCCCGGGAAAGTGATTTCCCCCTCAAGAGCAAGATGTACTACCGGTGGTACTTCAACGGCCTGGCCACCGGTCTGCTCGTCAATTCCGAAGCCACGCGCCGCACCGTGCTGGCCAGCGCGTCCTGGCTGCGGCCCGACAGGGTCCACCTGCTCTACAAGGGAATCGACATTGACAGGTTTCAACCCTCCGCGGTGCCGCCTTCCGGTACGGTCATCGGTTTTGTGGGGCAGTTCATCGAGCGCAAGGGCCTGAGGGATCTCATGCGGGCCTGGACGATGATCGACAGTGCCGCCCGGCCGGACCGTCCCGTCCTGCGCCTGGCCGGCGAGGGCCCACTCCAGGATGAGATCCTGGCCTGGCGCGGAACATTGGCGCGGCCCTCCGATGTCGAACTGGTCGGTTTCGTGGAAAGGGTGGAGACCTTCCACCAGGAACTGAGCGTGCTGGTCATGCCTTCACTGTCTGAAGGTTTCGGCCTGGCGGCCGCCGAGGCGTCCGCCTGTGGAGTGCCGGTCATCGCAACGGCCACGAGCAGCCTGCCGGAAATCGTCGTTCCCGAAAAAACCGGCCTGCTGGTGCCGCCCCACGATCCTGCCAGCCTGGCCGCCGCGATCCAGAAGTTGCTCGATGATCCCGTTCTGGGCCGCCGTCTAGGCCTGAACGGCCGCACACGCATCGTCACGAAATTTTCCCGGAACCGGACCCTGCAACGCCTGCTGGAGTTGACCGGCGGACCGGCGTTGAAGCCGAAGGAAGGTCGCCAGAAATGAAGAGCCTGACAGTCGCCGCCATCCAGACCCACCCGGAGTTCGGCCACCTGGAACAGAATGTCGAAGTCGCCCTGGGTTTCATCCCGGACGGGTGTGATCTGGCGGTCCTGCCCGAACTTTTCAACACCGGTTACCAGTTCAAGAACCGCGGGGAGGCTTTCGGCATGGCCGAGGATCTGACCGGGGACCAAGAACCGGGGCCGTCGACCCGGCGGTTGATCCGGGCCGCCGCCGAATCGGGCACGACCATCGTGGCGGGGCTGGCAGAAAAGGACGGCGACCGTCTTTTCAACTCGTCGGTGCTGTTCCGGCCGGACGGCACCTGGGAAATCTACCGCAAGGTCCACCTGTTCATGGACGAGAAAGCCATCTTCACCCCTGGCGATCTGGGGTTCCCGGTCTTCGAGGCCTGTGGAACGACGATCGGCATGATGATTTGCTTTGACTGGATTTTTCCCGAAGCGGCCCGCAGCCTGTCCCTGGCCGGTGCAGAAATCATCTGCCATCCCTCCAACCTGCTGCTGCCCTGGTGCCAGGCCGCCATGGTCACCCGTTGTCAGGAGAACATGGTTTTCGCGGTGACAAGCAACCGCGTGGGCTCCGAAAACCGTACGGGTACCGAACTGACTTTCAGCGGCCGCAGCCAGGTTGTTTCGCCCCTGGGAGAAAGATTGGCGGGATTGGACAAGGATGAAACCGGAGTCGCGGCCACGACGGTCGAACTGGTGGAAAAAGACAAGCTGTTCACGCCGGGCAACGATTTGTGGAAGGACCGGCGTCCCGGGTCATACCGTCTCTAGATCACCCGTGTTCGGTCAGATCCATATCCTTGGGGACGACCACGATGCCCTCGGCGGAGACATTGAACAGGCGCCGATCTTTTTCCAGGTCGAAACCTATCTCCATCCCTTCGGGAACAACCACGCTCTTGTCGATGATGCAGCGCTGGACCTTGGCGTAGCGACCGATTTCCACGTTGTCCATCAGGATGCTGTCGGTCACACGGCTGTACGAGTTGACCCGGACGCCGCGGCCCAGAAGGGATCTCTCCACCCTTCCGCCGGAGATGACGGCGCCGACCCCGACGATACTGTCCTCGACGATGCCCGGCAGGGTTCCGTCCTCGGTGAATCCGTGCACGGACTTGCAGGGAGGCACGGGGGGTTGCCAGGCCCGGAAAAGCCAGGTCGGATCGTAGAGATCGAAACCGGGCTGGCGGCTGACGAGGTCCATGTTGGCCTCGTAGAAGCTGTCCAGGGTGCCGATGTCGCGCCAGTACAGGGATTCCCCCGACTCCTCGTCCCGGAAAGGATAGGCGTACACTTCCCCGCAATCCACCAGGGTGGGAATGATGTCCCGGCCGAAATCATGCCGTGAATCGGTGCGTTTGACATCCTGGGAGAGTTCTCTCACCAGGTTCTCGGTATCGAAGATATAGACCCCCATGTTGACCAGGCAGTGTTCCGGATCGCCGGGAATCGTCTTGGGTTCGGAGGGTTTTTCCTCGAATCCGACCACCCGCCAGGACTCGTCCACCTCGAGAATGCCGAACTGATCGGCTCCCGCGCGCGGGACCACCGCGGCGCTCAGGGTCATGCAGCCTCCATGCTCGGAGTGACATCTCAGCAGTTCGCCGTAATCCATGCGGTAGATATGGTCTCCGGACAGGATCAGGACGTGGGCGGGACGTCTTCTTTCCAGCAAGTAGATATTCTGGTAGACCGCGTCGGCGGTGCCTTGATACCACTTCTGCCCCACCCGGTGCTGGGGCGGGATGCGGTACAGGAATTCCCCGCTTTCGTAGCTGAAGATGTTCCAGCCCCGCTGCAGATGCTTGTCCAGGGAAAAGGATTTGTACTGGGTCAGGACGTAGATCTGCCGCAGGCCGCTGTTGATGCAGTTGGAGAGGGTGAAATCGATGATGCGGTAGGCGCTGCCAAAGGGGACCGCGGGCTTGGACCGGTCCCTCGTCAAAGGGTACAGCCTTTCGCCCTGGCCTCCGGCCAGGATGAGGGTCAATGTATCGCGAACCAGCTGTCGAACACTCAAGGTTGCACTCCACCGGGCACCGGGAATTCAGCCGGCTCTCCTGCTGCCGGATCGATTACCGAATAAACTGTCAGTTTCTGGCAGCCGTCCTGGCATCCACCAGGTCCCTCACGGTATCCAGGAGTTCAGTAACATCCGACGACTTCGTCACGTAGGCATCCGCGGCCCACGTCAGATAGTTGTCCTTGTAACTGGAGTAGGCGGTGTTCAGGACAACGGGAACCGTGTTGTCCCGTTCCAGAATACGCTGAAGGGCCTCGATGCCATCCATACCCGCCATCCTGATGTCCAGGATAACAAGATCCGGCTTCATGGTCTCCACGAATTCGAGACCCTGGGCCGCATTGCAGGCAGTCATCGTCTCGAATCCGGCTCGACGAAGTTCGGTTTCGTAGAGAAGTCTGAGGTGGGGTTCATCATCCACGATCAATACTTTGCTCACAGCAGGCCTCCTTTGCCCGATTCCAGGTGTGTGGGCGCCTGGATATCCCCATCCCTAGGATAATTCTAATCCATTCACAGACAAGCCGCCACATTGCCACTCTAGGCGGTTGGCGTACTCCTGGGAAGCGGTAATATGAAAGAAAATACGGCTCCCCCCTCCGGGCTGTTCATCGCACCGGTGATTCCCCCGTGCGACTTGATGATCTGGGCACAGATGGTCAGGCCAAGACCCGACCCGGTCGTCTTGGTGGAAAAAAACGGCGAAAACAGTTTCTCCCCCACGTCTTTAGCAAATCCCGGACCATCGTCCCGGACTTCGATCCGTACGCCCCCGTCCACCAGACGGGAACGGACTTCGATCCGGCCCCCACCCGGCTGGGCCTGCATTGCGTTGACGATGTAGTTCTGTATGACCTGCTGGATCTCCCCCGGGTGAATTTCCAGGACCTTTCCCTCGGTCTTCAGGTCCATTTCCAATCGGATGCCCTTGCCTTCCAGTTCAGCCTGGAATCTGTCGGCTGCCTCGGCCACGATCCGATCCACCACCACTTCCTTGCGGAGCCTCTTTTTGGGCCTGATGAAATCCAGCAGGTCGTGAATGATGGTCTCCATGCGCGTGACCTCACTGGAAATGATGTCCGCGAAATGGCGATTGGGATCATCCTCCTGCAGATTGCGCATGAGCGTGCGTGCAAAACCCCCGATGGCCACCAGCGGATTGCGCAGCTCGTGGGCAACGATGGCACTGGTCTCCCCCATGACGCTCAGCCGCTCCATGCGTATGAGTGTTTCCTGATCGTCCTTCTGCTTCTGGTGGGCCCGGCGCAGATCCAGCAAACGTTGCTCGAGCTCGTGATAGAGCCGGCTGTTTTCGATGGCGCCGGCGCTCTGGTTGGCGAACATCTGCAGGAATTCCAGATCCAGGTCGCTGATCTCCGCGCCGCTGATGGCATTGTCCGCCACGATGACCCCGATGGACCCCGCCCGGGTCGTCAGGGGCGCCACCGCGAATTCCTTGCAGCTGAGCCAGCTTCGCATCGTATCCACTCCGGGCATGGCCATATCCCCGCGCACCCGCAGGACATGGCGATCGGCCATCACCCTGATCAGGATATGCTCCAGATCATCCATGGGCACGATCATGTTCCGAACGATCTCATTGACCGCGACGTCGGTCTTCTTGATCGACTGGTCATAGCTGGTCATCATCTCGAACAGGTCACCGGCCTGGTCGGCGAGATCCTGCCAGATACGCAAGGCTTCCTCGGCGTTGCTGGGCCCGATGGCGACCTCACCCTGCAGGGTGTCGTTGGTTTCGTTGACCAGCAACAGGAAGGCCCGGTTGAAACGCAGCCCCTGACCCGCCGTCATGCAGATGAGCACCGCTTCGATGATCTGGTCAAGTGACAGGTTGGCCCCGTAAAGGGCTTCACTGACCTGGTTCAACAGGGAAAGTTTGGCCAGCCGGGCGGCCCGCATTTCGTCTTCATGGTTCCGCTCGCGGATGTCCGCCAGCAACATGAGGCAGTGATTGGGCCGGTCGGGATCCCCACCGGTGTCCTCCCCTTCGTAATGGGCCATGAAGGGCGAGCACTGGACCTCGACCGGAATGACGTCCCCTCCGGCGTTGCGCACCTGGAGTTGACGCAACACGCTGATGCTGCAATGTCCATCTTTCCCGCAATCCGCCACACTCGACGGAGGCACGAACAGGTTCTCCAGGACCATACCCATCAGTTCCCGGTTCTCCATTCCCAGCAGGATCCCGGCGCCCTTGCTGGCCACCGCGATTTCGCCCACCGGATTGATGATCAGCATGGGCGATTCGGCCGCCTCGAAACCTGCCGTGGCGAGATCCGCCCGGCGTCGCAGGAATCCTCGGTGATCCACTTCACGTTCCTTTCCCGGCACGGCGGGCCGCGCGGTACAGCTTTTCGTACCGGGCAGCGGACCGCCCCCAGCTGAAATCGCATTTCATCCCTCGGTCCTGGACTTCACGCCACGCCTTGGGATCCTCCCACAAAGCCTCGGCCCGGCGCAGGGTTGCCATGAGATCCTCGCCGGTGGCTTCATCGAATACGAAACCGTTGCCATTCTTTCGGCCGGCATCGATGATGGTGTCCGCCAATCCGCCGGTCCGACGCACCACCGGCAGGGTTCCGTAACGCAGCGAATACATCTGGGAAAGTCCGCAGGGTTCGAACAGGCTGGGCATGAGGAACAGATCGCTGCCCGCGTAGATGCGGTGGGCCAGGTCCTCGTCGAAAGTGCCGACAAAGGCCACCTTGTCCGGATGGCGCGCGGCTGCCTTGCGGGCCGCGGCCTCGAGTTTCTTGTCTCCGGTGCCAAGGATTGCGAAGGTGAAACCGTCTTCGGCCAGACGACCCAGGAGGGGCAAAACCAGATCGAGCCCCTTCTGGTGCACCAATCGTCCGACAAACCCGCACAGGGGTTTGCCGTCCTCCGGTTTGAGCCCCAGTTCCTTCATCAGTTCTTTTCGGCAGACATCCTTGCCTGACAGATCGGCCGGCCCGAAGGGCGCCGGCAGGGCCTTGTCCCGGCGGGGATCCCAGGTATCGTAATCGGCCCCGTTCAGAATCCCGGAATAGGATTCGCCGCGTCCGGTCAGGGTCTCCTCCATCCCGCATCCGAAGTCCGGATCCGCCGTGGTCTCCTTCGCGTAGGCCGGGCTGACCGTGTTGACCCGGTCGGCCGCCAGGATTCCGGCCTTCATGAGATTGAGCTCGCCGTGGAATTCGAGCAGTCCGGGATAGGACGCCATGGAACGGGGCAACCCCAGCGTGTCGATGCCCGCGGTGGGATGGATCGCCTGATGGGCCATGTTGTGGATGGTCAACAGGCTGCCGGCCGGCCCGGGCACACCCCGGCCCGCATACCAGTGGCGCCGGAACAGGATGGCGGGAATCGCCTCCGCGTCATGTGCATGGATCACATCCACCGGCCAATCCAGCAACCGGGCCAGCAACAGGGCGGCCTGACCGTGCATGGCGGCCCTCGCCAGGGCGTCGGGAAAGGCCTCCCCCTTTTCATCGGAATAGACACCTTCGGTGCCGTATAGGGCCTGACACTCGACAAGGTAGACCTTGACCCTTGACCGGGGCGAACCGCGCATGTGAAAGCGGAGGTCCTGCATCTGTTGCCCCACGCGCAAGGTCAATGGAGGAAGTTTTCCCAGGGGACGGATCTTTTCCCGATCCCTGTCGAGATGCCCGTACAGGGGGATCACGACCCTGACGTCATGTTTACGGGCGGCCAGGGCCGCCGACAGGGCGGTGACCACGTCGGCCAGGCCCCCGACCTTGGCGAAGGGTGCCATTTCCGCACTGATCATCATGATGTTCACGTCAGGATCCTTCCTCGCGGAGCTGCCGCGCCGCTTCTTCCGGAATCACCGAATTGATGGTGAAACCCGTCCCCACCTCGAAACCCGCCGGACGGCTCAGGCGGGGCATGATCTCCAGATGCCAATGAAAATCGTCTGCCGGGGAGTATGCCAGATCATCCAGCCTTTTGTCGCCGAACACCTCACCGTTCGGTGGAGGCAGAGGAGCGCTGTGGATGACCAGATTCAGGGAAGGATCACCATGGATGGAAATCAGACTGCGCAGGGAATAGGAAAGCACCTCGGAAAGGGAAGCCAGATCGTCATCGTCCGCTTCGGTCATGAAGGCACGGTGCTCGCAGGGCGCCAGGAGCATTTCCCAGGGAAACCGGCTGGCCCACGGCGAAAGAGCCGTCCAGCGGTCGTTGCGGATGATCACCCTGTCGCCGGCTTTTCTTTCGGCCGTCACCAGATCGCACAAAAGGCACCCACCGGTCCGGGCCCGGTATTCCGCGAACCGGACCGCCTTGTCGACCACGAAGGACGGCAACTCCGGCGTACCGATGATCTGCATGTGGGGATGGGCCAGCGTCGCGCCGGCTTCGGGACCATGATTGCAGAAGGGTGAAATGTATTTGTGTCCGGGTCGCCGGGAAAGAACCACCGCACGATCGCGCAGGATTTTCAGCAGTTCAAGCAGTTCAGGTTCACTCAGTGAGGCCAGGCTTGCCGCGTGGTCGGGGGAATAGACGATCACCTCGTGTGATCCGACCCCGGGCCGTTCGGGGAAGAAATCCGAGGGCGATTCCAATGGCGGTGTATCAGACGAGAAGGAAAGTTCCGGACAAAGGGCAGGGTACATGTTCGGGAACACCCGAAGACGCCATCCCGGTTCGTTGGCCGCAGCACCTTCAGGACGGCCGAGGGCCAGGATTTCCGGGGTGGTGCTCGCCTCGTGCCCAGGACAGAAGGGGCAACTCTCGCCTGGGGCCAGATCCCTTTGCATCAAACGGAATTCATTGGGCCGGTCACCCCGGCTGGCCGCCATGATCACCCAACGGCCCGTCAAGGGATCCTGGCGAAGCGTTGACATGTTATTCCAGGGTCCTTCCAAAAAAAGTTGCGATCCGTGGGAACTTCTCCCGGTGTGGATTCGTAGAATACACTGTGACGGAGATATTACCAACCGCTACCCCCCTTACGGCGGCACCTCCTCCGGCCACGGCGAACATTGACATGGTGAGGCGAGACAGGGAAGCGGACCCCAGGGCGAAGGGTCCGCTTCCTTTTTTTGTCTCAGACCGTCAATAATTTCCCATGGTCCGCCGGGGAAGATTGCCGGATGATTGCAGACGATCCACATATTGTCCCAGGGTCTCGAAATCACCCAGTTCCAGGATCCTGGCGATCTTGAGCGGCATCGTGGTCTGCCCACCCTGGCTGCGCAGGCTGGTGGCGGTGGACTGTCCCACCCGGGGCCGGAAATCATCCATCTCCCACGGATGCATGTACACGAGGCAGGCAATCCCCTGTCGCCGTGCCCAGCCGCGCAGGAGCTTGAAGGCGGACCAGGGAAGCAACCGGAGATAACCACCCCCGGAGAACGGCACGTTGGCCCCCAGGAACCGCCAGGTCGGCATGGGCACCACCGTGAAGGGGGAACCTTCTGCGGCCAGCATGAAGGGCCGGCGGGGTGAATCCGGTTGGCCGTAGCGGGGATGATGGACGGGGAAGATCGAACAATCGTAACGGAACCCGCAATCGCGCAAGACCTCCAGGAATCCGTGAACCGAGGGGGTGATGCTGAAACTGGGCGCCCGGTAGCCGGCGACCTCGTTCACTCCCGCGGCGGCAAGGGCGGCCAGGGCCCGGTCACAATCGGCACGGAACTGGTCGCGGGTCAACTTGAAGACCTCGGGGTGGGCGTAGCTGTGACACCCGATTTCGTGTCCCCGACGAACGATTTCGCGCACCACGTCGGGATGGCGTTCGGCCGTCCAACCCAGAACGAAAAAGGTACCCTTGACCCCATGCTTGTCCAGCAGGTCAAGACAGAGGGTCATGCCTTTTTCGACCCTCAGTTCCTGGTCGTCCCAGACCTCGGGCGGCATGTGGTCAAGGTAGTTGTGTCCGTGGAACCATTCCTCGACATCCACGGTGATGATGTCGCGGGGCTGGACGGTAGCAGGTTGGGCCATCGTTCACTCCACTGCCTGCCCGGCCCGGGCCAGGCAGGCAAACTGAAGGTATTTCATGTCGGACCACCGGCCCAAGGTCAGCAGGTTGACCAGGCGAAACTTGATCGACCCTGTCGGATTGATGCCGATGGCGGCCTCGACGCGGAACCCGCACTCCTCGAGCAGACGGATCATGCTCGACCGAGTAAAAAAGCGAAGATGGGTTCTGTCGAGAATTCCCTCCTCAGTGTAATCCCAGCGTCCGTGGACGGCCAGATCGACGACGTTGAAGAAGTACCGCACGTTGGGAATGGACGCCACCAGGTGGCCGCCGGGCTTCAGCAGCGGCCGCAGTGATTGCAGCAGAGCCCCGGGATCCGCGACGTGTTCGATCACGTCGTTCAGTATGAGGCAATCAAAATGACCCGACGGCAGATCGGACAGCACCGCGGTGACATCTCCCTGCAGGACCCGGTCCAGGACCGCGGCCGCCTTTCCTGCGGCTGCTTCATCCATCTCGACGCCCCACACCTCGGCAGGGGTTTCCGTTCCGGCCCGTTTTGCCTTGAGATTGGCGGCGAACGCACCCTCTCCACACCCCACTTCCAGGAACACGGACGCCTCGACCGGAATGATGCCCAGCATTTCGGGCCGCAGGTTGCGGAAATAATCAGACTGTTTGGTCTCCATATGCTTCCCTTGACATGACGGCCTCTGACGGTCAGGACGAAACATTGTAACCCGACCTCGGGCCCAGGTCCCGTCATTTGCGCCCACCCGGAATCACGCCCCATACTGGGCAACCCGGGCCGGTGAGTCAACCGGCTGATCCGGGCGCCTGGCGGAATTGATGGGGGACGAAACCGGATACCCGTTATATTGTCTGGATCATTGCAGGGGAAGAGGTTCCAAGACTTCCGGCCCTTCCCTCTCGAAGTACTCCGCCCTGGAAAAGAGATGACATGTCCGACCATTTTGCATCCGGCGGCCGATTGGCTGCCAGTGGACTCGCGCACGGCTTGCACACGGCAAAGCTTCCGAACGGCCTCAAGGTGATCATCAAGGAGGACCATCGCACCCCGGTGGCCATATGCAATGTCTGGGTCCGTGTCGGATCCAACCGGGAACCGGACGCCCTGCGCGGCTGGTCCCATGGCATCGAACACATGCTGTTCAAGGGCACTGCAGGTCGCGACGAAGGTGATTTTGCCAACGAAGTGGCCGAGGCCGGGGGTTCGACCAACGCGGGGACGGGTTACGAGACCACCAACTACCACATCACGACCCCCGCGGCCGCCTTGCCCACCGCCGTCGACATCCTGGCCGACGCCCTTTTCCATTCGACTTTCGAACCCGATTCCCTGGATGCCGAACGGCAGGTGCTGGTTCACGAGAACCACATGTATGACGACATTCCGTTCGGCTTCGGCATCACCTGGCGCTGGGGCATGGAGCTGACTTTCGACCGCAGCCCCTACCACCATCCCATCGGCGGCCGTGACGAGAACCTGCTGAGCGCGGCCGTCAGGACATCATGGCCTTCTGGCGATCAGCCTACCGCCCCGACAACATGACCGTGGTGGTCGTGGGCGATGTCGATCCCGCCGATACGTTTGCTCTCATCCTGGACAAATTTGCCGACCCCGGTGTCCAGTTTCCCGAGACCACCGCCCCGGCCGTCGGCATCGTGGCCGAACCACCCACCGAACCGGCCCACACGGGGCTCCGCCTGCGCATCGAGCGCGGGGACATCACCAAGGTCTACGCCAAACTGATCTTTCCCGGCCCGGGGGACCGTGACGGTCTGGACCATGTGTTGAGCGTCGTGAACCGGGTTCTCTCCGACGGCCGCAGCTGCCGCCTCTACCGGCAACTGCTCGAGGAAAAGAAGCTGGTCGACAACTTCGCTGTGATGACGGAGACGGGCCCGCGCGAAGGGGTGGTCCTGGTGGACATTGAAACGGATGCCGAGCGGTTGCCCGCTGCCCTGGTGGAAATCGCCAGGATCCTGGAAGACCTGAACCGGGATTCCTGCACGGATCTGGAACTGGAAAGGGCCAGGACCAGGGTCGCCAGATCCTTCCTCTTCGGGGCCGAGACGGTCCAGGGCCAGGCGGCCACCATCGGGCATCATGAAGTGGTGGACGACCTACCGGGCGCCTTCAACTTTCCGGACCGGGTGGCCCGGGTCACCCCGGATGACGTGGCTGCGCTCTGCCAGAGGATATTTCGCCTGGGAAACCTCAATTGCCTGATCTATCTGCCGGAAGACACCGAAACCGCTGCCCATGGCATTCCCACCGGAGCAGAAGACCTGCAAGCCTTGCTCGCGCCGGTGCTTAGCGACAAATCCCCGGGTGAAATCCCCACTGCCGCCACTGTGGCGGACCTGGCGGCCACGGCCCGACCCCGCGTCCAGCGCCAGGCGGCCGAATCATTCCTGACCGAACACCTGGCCAACGGGGTGGAGGTCTGTTACCGGGTGGATCCCGCCGTCCCGGTCCTGACCCTGGCCATGACCCTCAAGGGAGGCACGACGACGGAAACTTCCGCTGACGCCGGCCTATCCACCCTGACCCAGATGGTGCAGATCAAGGGGACCGGCGATCTTGACGCCCAGACCCTGCATGAAATCCTGGAGGGTGATGGCGCCGCCCTGTCTCCCCAGACGGACCGGGATTACTGCGGGCTGGTTCTGAGCGGGCTGGCCGATCGCATGGATCAGGCCCTGGATCTGACGGCCCAGCTCATCCACGCGCCTTCATTCCTCGAATCCGAAATCGAACAGGAACGTCGACTGGCCCTGGAACAGCTGGCGGCCATCGCCGATTCCCCCTTTCAGGCGGCCGCGGTCAAGCTGCGGGAGATGGTCTATGGTGACCATCCCTACGGACGTCCCCTGGTCGGAACGGTGGACAGCCTGCCCGGGATTTGCCGGGATGATCTGGTGAACCGGCACCGCCGGTTCTGGACCGCGGACAACCTGCAGATCGTGGCCTCCGGAGACCTGGAACCCGACCGGTTCCTCGCCAAACTCGAAACTCTTCTGGATGGGCTTCCGCCGGGTTCCGGCGAATCGATCCCCTCACCCGGACCTACCCTGGTTCCGAACGGAATCGTATCGGCGAGAATCGACAAGAAACAGAATCAAAGCGTGGTGCTGGTGGCCTGGCCGGGGCCTCGCACCCCCGCGGAAAACCGTGTCCCGGTGATCATGCTGAAAGAGGTTCTCAACGGCCAGAGCGGACGCCTGTTCGAAAGCCTGCGCAACCGGCGGTCCCTGTGCTACAACACCGGCACCTTGAGTACGGCGGGATTCGCGCAGGGCATGTTCATGGGATACGTCCTGACCGCCCCCGACACTGAGGATGCCGCGCGCGAGGCGCTGGTGGCCGAGCTCCAGAATCTGGCTGAAACCCTGGTCCCGACCGAAGAATTCGAGAGGGCCCGTGCCAAGCTTCTGGGCAATCTGCTCATCGGAGCCCAGTCCAACGGCGCCCGGGTGGGACGCTCCCTGCGCGACCGCGTCTATGGCCGGGACCCCAACGACCTCGTCCAGCTGCTCGAAGCGGTGGCCGCTTGCACCGCAGAACAGGTCCGCCTGGTCGCCGAAACAATGATCGACCCCGACAACCGTTTCGAGGTGACCCTGGGTCCATGAGTGGAAGCATTGCGGCGAAAAAAAAAACGGCCTCCCCCGTACAGGGGAGGCCGGTCATTTATGGCAACCTGCCGAA
>DAOWLV010000100.1 GCA_030643455.1 Candidatus Krumholzibacteriia bacterium
ATGGGGACTCATTGGGCGGGCTCCCGGCAGTCTGGGAAATGGGGCGTTCAGAAGAACACGGATTACTCGCAGAGGATTCTACCGCCGCCCGCCCGGTCGATCAAATGATTACTCAACAGCCTGCTTGGTCTTAACCTCGGCCGAAACCGCGTCCGCGCCCCCGCCCGCGGCCCCTGCCGCGGCCCGGGGACTCGCATATCGTGCCGTCGTCATCCTTGACGGTTTCGACGGCGCCGCCCTCCACGCGAATCGCCCACCCATGGACGAGGGCGGCCGCCGTCTTGCGGCGAGCTTCGGCCAGGATGCGTCCTGCCGTTGCTCGCGACACCTTCATCATCTCTCCAACCTCTTCGTGGGAAAGGTTTTCCAGGTCCGCCAGGCGCATGGCCTCCAGTTCGTCGAGTCCCAGGGTCACCTCTTCGAGCAGGCGCATGGGAACGCCCGCGGGCTTGAAATGTACCACTTCGGGATCGTGGCGAACGGCGCGTGGTTTCTGGGGTCGGGGCAATGAAATCCTCCTGGTTGATTTTCATCTGTTATGAGCATATTCTCAAAACAGGCAAACGTCAAATCCCTCCGCCCAGGTCGATCCTCGCTTCGGTCGGGCACGGCATAGAACGACATATGTTAGAATCTTCGTTCCTGAAGTTCTTGAAACTTCCGCAACTCCCGAAAGGATGAACCATGCGCATCGCGATTCCCGTCTCCGAAGGAAAACTCGACCCGCACTTCGGACATTGCCGGCATTTCGCCCTGGTCGATGTGGACCTGGCCGAAAAAAAGATCCTCTCCAGTGAAACCGCCGAAGCGCCGGCCCACGAACCCGGGGTCCTACCTGCCTGGCTGGCGGAACAGGGCGCCAACCTGGTGCTGGCCGGTGGCATGGGAAACATGGCCATTCAAATTTTTGCCAAGCACGGCGTCGAAGTGATCGTGGGTGTGCCCTCTCTCGATCCCGAATCACTGGCCAACAGCTATCTCGCGGGAGAAATCGGAGCCGGGGCCAATGCCTGCGACCACTAGGGATTCCGGCGTGTTTGCCGCCACACGATCCCGATGGCATTCCCACTGCTGGGTTTGCTCCGCAGCCAACGAAAACGGGTTGGCGGTGGATTTCCAGGAGGATGGGACCGGCGCCGTCGAGGGAAGTTTTTCCTGTGATGAGAAATTCACCGGTTACCCCGGCCTCCTTCATGGCGGCGTGACCTCCGCCCTTCTGGACGGCGCCATGACCAATTGCCTGATGGCGCGCGGCACACCCGGCCTCACGGCCGATATCCGGGTCCGCTTCCTGCGCCCGGTGCTGATCGGCAAACCCGTCACCGTGCGAGCCTGGTTGGACCGGTCGCGCGGTCCCCTCAGTATCCTCGGCGCGGCGTTGCAACAGGACGGCGAGATCCTGGCCACGGCCGTCGGCAAGTTCCTGGATCATCCCGACAAGAAAAAGGAAGGATGAGGCGATGAAAAAGATCGGCATCATCATCTGTGACCGGTACCACACCTGTGCCGGAGGAAAATGTCTGCGGTCCCTGAGGGAACGGGTTGGCGGATTTGCCAGGTACGAGGGCGAAGAGGTCGAACTTGTCGGCTACACCACGTGCGGCGGCTGCCCCGGCGGCAACGTGGAATACGCGCCCGAGGAAATGAAGAACAACGGGGCCGAAGTGGTGCATCTGGCCACGGGCCTGGTCGTGGGCTACCCACCCTGCCCCTATCTCGACTACTTCATGGAGTTCATCCCGCGCCAGTTCGGCATGGAGGTCGTCATGGGAACGCACCCGGTGCCAGAGAAGTACAATCTTGTCCACCAGGATCTGGGAACCTGGCCTGGAATGGTGGCCCAGGATGACTTGAAGGTATTGATGGCCGACAAGGAGACGCGGCTGGCCTACGACTGAGCGGATGCGGCTTTCAGATCAGGGCTGCGTGGGCACCAGCGTGAATACCAGCCCGCCCGCTTTTGCGGCCAGACCGCTGAGCGACGCGAGATCACCAAAGGTCGCGACCGCCAGAACCTCTTGCCGGTCGTCGAGCACGGCGATGTTCAAGCCCTCCCGGTTGAACAGGACCTCCCTGCCATCCACCTTGACCGAAGCATACTTTCCGGTGTCGCTGCCGCTGGAAGTGATATTCAGCTCTTTTATCATCAACACCGATCCCATGCCCGTATTGCGCTCGCCGGTCACCTCGATCGCGTTTTCAGGGTGCATCCTCTCGAACACCAAACCGCCGTGGACGATGATACTCGCGTAGGACGCCCCTACCGGGAGCTGGGCGATGCGGGATCCCAGACCTGCAAGCAGCTCGACGGCATCCCTCGTCAGCACGCCCCTCACGTCAGCCTTGCCGACCAGGATCATGGTCTTGTCCTGGTGCGCGCCCAGGAAATCCGCCAACCCGACTGCCGCGACCCGGTACTCCCGGTCCGGGCGGAACCCACCCTCACGGGCGAAACATACGGGAAAGCCGTCGAGATCCGTGCAGCGCAGGTATGAGGTGAAATCAGGGAACATCTCGGCAAAATGCGACCGCCGCAGTACGCCCACCGTCCGCGGGTCGGGGTGGCCGCCGAAAAGGAAGGTGCGGGTCAGGTCGTCGGCGGCCACGAAGTTCTCCTGGTAACTGCGCGCCGCAAAACCCGCGGTGGTGCGCACCCCGGACTGGTGGGCCAGCAGGGCCAGGTCCACGAAATCGTCATCGAACACCGTGGTGGCCGTGGATGAGGGGGTGGTCATCAGGAAGTTGGCCCCCTCCAACGCCCGGCGCCACTGGGAATCCTGCAGGCGGGACGTGAAACCGATGGCCTCGTATTCGGTTTTCCGGTCGAAGAGGGGCGCCAGGTCCACGATCTGGACCGCCAGTAGAAGCGCCGTCAGCACCAGGGGCAACCTGGGCCGCACCGAACGGGAAATGACCGCCAGGCCGGCCACCACCAGGCAGTAGTAAAGCGGCCACAGGAATCGTGCCTGGGCCCGGAACAGCTGCTCACCGAAACCGGCCCTGGGACCGAGGGAAAAAAGGCCCCACACCACCAGGACCAGAATCAGGGGCCAGTGCCGGACCATTCTCGATGACAGCTTTCGGCCGCCTCCCAGCAGAACCGCGGCCAGCGCCGCGAGCAACCCGCCGGCGCCGAAGTAGTTGAACCCCTCGAAGGCGTCGCCACTCCCCAGAGGCAGGCCCGGCAACAAGAGGCTTCGGCCCTGGGAGTTCCAGACCGCGTTGAGACTGTTCGTGTACTGAACATCCAGAGTGAAGTTGCCGATCGGCAATTGTCCGAAACGGAAAAATCCCGCCAGGTACCACAGGATCAACATCACCGCGGCACCACCGGTCATCGTCAACAAGGCAGTCATTGAGGATGCTTCGTTTTTCACCCAGCGCCGCTTTATCTGGTCGGACATCAGGAAACCAAAAACCATGACGGCCAGGTAGGGATGGATCAGGGCCACCATTGATACCAGAATCAACCAATGGACGGTTGGCCCCCACTTCCGGCCGGCCGGCGCGGGTTTCAGGTAGAGCCACAAGGCGGCCAGAAGAACCCAGTGGGCCGTCAGGGCGACATGGCCATCCCGCAGGAGAAAGGCCGGGCATAGAATCAAGATCCCCGCCGCGAAAAAACGCGAAAAGACAGACCGGAAAAACAGTCCCGCAACGCGGACGGCGAAAATCCCCATCAGCACATGACAGAGCAGCAGCCACAGCCCCGCATACTGGAAGGTGGCCGGCAACAGGAAGGAAAGTACTTTGAAGGGAAGGGCAAACAGGGGCAGCGAATCTGTCAGGCCGACAGTGGTGCCGTTGGGCGCCATGTAGGTTTCCATGGAGCCCAGGGGCCAGCGCCAGGATTCGGAACGGAAAAAGGTCCAGCCGAGATAGTGAAACGCGGAGTCGGCCCGGCCCAGCAGCCAGTCGGTCCGGGCGGGATTGACGATGCCGAGCCGGAATCGCAGCCAGAAAAACAGGCCGCCGAGGATGCCGGCAGCCGTCAGCACGGGCCGGTCGCCCTGTTTCCACTTATTTTTCAAGTCACGGATCGTCATGGTATGCCCCGGATTGGCTTGTACATTCTTGTTGCGAGTCTAGCAGGCCAACGAGGCCTCGAAAAGACAATCGCAAGCTCGAAGTGATTTCGGAACCAGCTCTTCCCGGGGACGTATGGTACTATCCGATCCCTTCTTTCACCCCGGACAAGGATGGCGTGCATGGCGACGCGAAGCCGAAAGATCCTGATTCAGATGGCGGTTGTACTGGTGCTGGCCGTCACCGTGGCCGTTCTGGTGTTTCTCTGGAAGATCGACGCGGTGGCCGGAGTCCTGTTCGGCGATCCGCGTCCCCTGATACTCAACGGAGTCATCCTTTTGCTCTTCGCCATGGGCATCTGGCAACTTTTCCGGGAGGTCCGCCACTACGAGCGGCAGGAAATCCAGATCACCGAATTCATCGCGCGCCGCGCCGAGGGTTATCCCACCGAGGACGTTCTTACCGAATTCGACGAACCCTCCCTGCTGATCGAACGCTACACCACCATCAAGGAACTGTTCGGCGGCGGCGGCCCGATAGACCACGGCGCGATTTCATCCATCATGCTGGCCGGTGAATCACTGCACCTTTCGTTTCCCCGCTTCGTCAACAACGTGCTGATCCTGACCGGCGTGTTCGGCACCGTCAGTTCGCTGATCTTCGCGCTGATCGGGGCGACCGACGTGCTGCAGACCGCCGTTCCCGGATCGGGCATGGGCCTGATGCTGCTGGGCATGAACACCGCCCTGACGACCACCGCCACGGCCATCGTCTGCTATTTCTTCTTCACCTTCTTTTTCCAGCGGTTCACCGACCTGCAGACCTGGGTCGTCAGCCAGCTCGAGCGCGCGGCCCTGCTGTACATGGTCCCCGATTTCTCATTCGAACCCGATGTCGTCAACCATCAGACCAAAATCCTGGTCGAGGACGTGCGCCAACTCGTGGCCGAGATGCGCCAGGGTCTCGGCGGCATCGAAGGCGCGGTGGCCAGGATCGACGAAGGCGCCCGGGCCAGGCAGGAACAGGGTAACGCGGTCATCGCCCGGCAGGACACCCAGAACGGAAAAATGGACGACACCCTGGCCCGACTGGACGAACTGCGCAAAGTCCTGGTCGAAGGCTTCCGCCTGAACCGATAAAGGAGGCGACCTGATGCACCTGTTTCGCGGCTACACGGATCTGAGACTCAACCGGTCGTCCCACGCGTCGGATACATCACTCTGGCCGTCGTTCACCGACATCATGACCGTGATCCTGATGGTGTTCATGCTGACGATGGTCGTGGTCATCATCAAGAACGCCGATCTCATCGACCAGATCCGCCTGAGCCGCAACCTCCAGGCCGAAGCCGAAGAGGCCCTGCATGCCAATGTGCAGGTGCTGGCCGACCTGCGGGTCCGGAACACGGACCTCGAGGAGGCGATCCGGTCGTCCCGCATGGAGATCATCCTGCTGACCGACGAGGCTCAGCTGCTGGAGGCCAGCCTCGACATCAAGGCCGCGGCCATCGCCCGGCTCGAAGGTGAAAAAGAGGAACTCTCCGAGAACATCCGGCTCATCCGTATGCAGCTGAGCGAAAAACAAGAGGAGCTGGAAGGCGCCCAGGTGATGATCGCCGGCATACAGGACGAGGCCGAACGCGCCAACCGCCAGCTGAGCCTGCAGATTGCCGAACTGCTGAGCCGGTTGGAAAAAGACGAAGCGACCATGCTCACCTTGAGCGACGAAAAAAGCGATCTGGAGATGGCTCTGGCCCGGCAGAGGCAGGATTTTTCCTCACTCGAAGACAAATATCTCAAGCTGGTCCGGCCGGCCCGCAGTTCGATGGGCAAGCAGGTGGCTTCGGTCCAGTATCTCAGGAAAGACGGACAGTTCCAGTACCTGATGAAGGCCATCGGCTCCGACATCTGGGTAGAAATGCCGCGCAATGAAATGTTCCGGCGGCTGGGAGCGCTGAAAAAACGGTGGGGCGATGAACTCTACATCAAGATCGTCATTCCCGACGACAGCGGCCTGAGCTACAACGAGGCCTGGGGCTTCACCAAGGTGGTCCTGTCGGAGTTCGACTACTACTACATCGACGGCTGGAACTAGACCATCCGGAGGGTCCGCGCCCCCAGCCAGGCATACACCACCCCGAACCCCACCACGATGGCCGTCGGCAGCATGATGGCCTCAATACCGTGCCCGAATGTCACCACTGCATGAAAAGCATTCATCGCCCAGTAGGTCGGGAAGAAGGACCCGATGATCTGGGCGGAGCGCGGCATGATCTCCATCGGCCACCAGCAGCCCCCCAGCGCGGAAAAAACCATTCCCGCCAGCCAGCCCAGGCTCTCGGCCTGCTGGGTGGTACGGAACAGCCCGCCGAACAGCAGGGTCAAGGCCGCCACGGCGAAGGCGAAGGGAATGGTGAACAGGGCCACGATCCACCAGCCCGGTCCCCAGGTGAACTCGATGCCGAACAAGTGCATTTCTCCGATGGCCTGGCCGGCGGCCATCAGGATCATGGCCTGGAAGAATCCCACCATTCCCAGGTGGAGAAGTTTGCCCATGATGATCTCGCCACGCGATAGCGGCGTCGTCGCCAGGCGGGAAAGTGTGCCGTACAGTTTTTCCCTGGTCAGACTCTGGCTGCCGCCGATGAGCACCGTCATCACCATGAACATCGTCAACATGCCCGGCACCGACTGGCCGGCCCCGGAAGCGACCGGACGTCCAGTCCCGGCGAATCTCTGGGAAACGGTGATCCGGCGCGGCTCCTGGATCAGTTTCTTCAGCCGCTCGCGGTCCTCGTCGGACACGGGCGCGCCCTGGGGATGATCCCAACGGATCAAGGCGCCCAGGAATGCGACCTGCACCTGATGCAGCCGAACATCGGCCGCCGCATCGTATTCGATGTTGCTTGTGGACTGCTTGGTGAAATCCAGCTGGACCTGCTCGGCCGCCAGCACCTTGGCCGTGAAATCGGCTGGAACAGCCAGGCGGCGGATGTAATCGGTGGTGTCGGCCTCAGCCCGGCTGAGCAGGGTGGTATCGAATTCTTCGCCGCGCAGCTGGTCGAGGAATAGCTCACCCATGAAACCCTGGTCCTCGTTGACCACCTGCAGGGAAATTCTCACATCCGCCGGACCCCCGCCTCCGCCCAGCACCACACTGAAGAACAACATGAACATCACCGGCATGAGGAACATGAAAAAGAAGTTCTCCCGCTCCAGGATGAACAGCTTCGTGTCGTGAACGGCCAGATGCAGGACGCGCCTCATGATGTCATCTCCCGGAAACGGCGCACGAGCAGCACCTGGGCCAGCGAGGTGGTGACCACGCCGATGGCCAGCAGCAGGATGATATTCTGGAAGATGCCGCCCACCCCCTCGCCCCCATAGACCAGCCGGGTGAACCCGTCGATGGCCCAGAAGTTGATCGTGAACTGGGCGGCAGCCTGCATGGGAGCCGGCATGTTGCCTACGGGCATCATGCTTCCGCCGATGGCGCTCATGCCCATGATGACCAGCCACCCCATGAGCCCGGCCTGTTTTTCGGTTTTCACGAGACTGGTGACCAGGGCCAGGAAACCGCAGGCTGCAAGGCTGAAGGAGGTGCCCAGCAACAGCGCACCCAGTGGATCAATGGGCGGTGAAATCCAGCCGAGCGTCAATCCGATTGCCCCCAGGATCCCCATGACGATGACGCCGAACATCACCCCGAAAACCGTCTTGGCCCCCACGATGAGACCGATGCCCATGGGGGTGGCCATCTGCCGCTTGAGCATGCCGCTGTTTCGTTCCTCGTGAATGTCCCCCATGCTCCTGGTGGCCACGAACAGAAGAGCCATCACCGTGGTCATGATCAGGATGTAGCCGAACACGTTGAACCCGGGACCATCGTCGTCGGATTCGCTTTCCTTGACGCTGCCCACTTTCACCAGCGGCGGGAACAGGTAGACCTCCACTCCGTCGATCTTGTCGGTGATCCCCGCGGCCAGCACGCCGACCTTGGCCGAGGCGGGCACCTTGTCGGCTTCCAGCATCACCTTCAAAACGCCCATCTCTTCACTCAGCAGACGCGAGGCCTGGTCCAGATAGGTCGCCACCACGTCGGCCCCCTGGGCGACGATCTCGGGTTTTATACCCTCGGCGGGATTGCGCACCACCGCAATCTCGGTCCTTCGATGATCGAGGAACCTTTGGGTGAAGCTGTCCGGCAGCACCACCATCGCGCTGGCCTTGCCGGCTTCCATCATGGATGCGCCTTCGTCACCGACCGGCACGATCTCCAGGTATTCCTGGGATTCCGCCTGGCCAAGGGCGCCCATCAGGGCGTTGGACAGGAAGCCGTCTTCATCCTTGTTCTGCACCAGGACCTTGATGCGCGGGAACTCCGACCCACCACCACCGCCGCCGAGGCTGCCGATCGCCAGGCTCATGAACAGGGGAAAAACGATCATCACGATCGTCGCCATCGGGCTGCGCCAGCGGCGCAGAAGGTCCTTGCGGATCAGCACCCACATGGTGAACCTCCCTCGGCCGGCTGCCAGACCCGGGCCCTCAATTCCGCAGCTCCCGGCCGGTGAGCTTCAGGAACAGGTCTTCCAGGTTGGGCTCCTTTATGGAGATGTCATCGAATTTCAAACCCGACGAGAACAGGCTTTCCAGACTGTGGCTGATGCCGGGCCCGTCTCGGGTGACCAGAAGCATGGCCCGCTTGTCGTCGATCTCGATGGGCATCAAACCCTCGATCCCGGTCACCGCTTCACTCAGGACCGCCGCCGGAAAATCGCCCTGCACGGTCAGCAGACTGCCTTCGCCCAGCTGGGTCTTGAGATCGGCGACCGTTCCCTGGGACAGGATTTTTCCATTGTCGATGATGGCCAGCCGGTCGCACAGCTCCTCGGCCTCTTCCAGGTAGTGGGTGGTGTACAGCACCGTTCGACCGGCCGAAACCATGTCCCGGACCACGTCCAGGAGGTTCCGCCGGGCCTGGGGCTCGATGCCCGCGGTCGGCCCATCCTGCAGAATCAACTTGGGGTCATGGACAAGACGCATAGCAAGACTGAGGCGCC
>DAOWLV010000151.1 GCA_030643455.1 Candidatus Krumholzibacteriia bacterium
GGACGTCTGCAGTGAGCCGGGATTGCCCATCAACGACTATGATACCGTCAGTGACGTGATCAGCGTCGCGGTGGCGGGCACTATTTCGGAGGTCGAGGTCTACGTCAATGTCACCCACACCTACCAGGGCGACCTCATCCTGACCCTTACTTCACCATTAGGCATCGAAGTGGTTCTTCACAACCGTTCCGGTGGCAGCACCGACAACATCATTGGCTGGTACCCCACCGATCTGGCTCCTGCCGGTGACCTGGGTGCCTTAACCGGTGAGGAGTTGTTCGGGGACTGGACCCTGTCCGTCAGCGACGAGGCCGGCGGCGACCAGGGCACGTTCAACGAGTGGTGCCTGCACTTCATCTACGAGGAGGGGCCGGTATCGGCGGTCGTGATGCCATTCATGGTCGAGGCGGTAACCGGCGGCATGGAATTGACCTGGCAGGTTGATCCGGTGGGTCTGGATGGCTACAATGTCTACCGGCGCACGACTGACACCTACCTCATGCGTCTGAACAGTTCGGTTCTGCCCATCGGCAGCGGCCAGCTGGCCTTCATGGACGCGGGTGAGGGTCTGGCCAACGGTGAGACGGTGTACTACGCCTTCACCCTGGTGGTCGACGGCCAGGAGTCGGGCTTCTCCGAAGAGGTCGAAGCAACGTTCAAATCGGGTCTGCCTTTGGTGTTCGCCCTGTATGATAACTACCCGAACCCCTTCAACCCGATCACGAACATCAAGTTCGACCTGCCCAAATCGGGTCACGTGCGTCTGGACATCTTCGATGTTTCCGGCCGGCTGATCCGTGTCCTGGTTGACGAAAACCGGGCGGCGGCTTCGCATACCGTCGTCTGGGACGGCACCGACCACCGCGGCGGCCGCGTCGCGAGCGGTGCCTACTATTACCGTCTGCAGACGGGCAGCCATTCGAGTACGCACAAGATGTTGCTGCTGAAATAGTCCCTTGTCCTGCGGCGGCGGCGCCTTCGGGTGCCGCCGCTGCATTAATGGCCCACTTCAACCAATGTTTTCCGGAAGGTCGACTGAAATGAACAACACGCGCATGGCACCCTGGATAGGGACCGCTCTGCTGGTCCTGGCCCTGTTGCTTCCCTCGGGGGCCATGGCCGACGACCAGGCCATTCCCACCGACAGCAAGGGTTTGCCGCTGTGGGAAGTCGCCCAGTGGAACGACGCTCCGGTTCGACTCGAGTTGCCCGACCACGCGGCTCTCGATAAACTCCTGGCCACCGTGCCCATCGCTTCGTTCAGCCGGGAACAGATCCGGCTGGTCTACACCTCACGCAGGTCCTTTCACCTGGTTTTTGAACCCCGGGTCACCCCGGACGAGGCCCTCCGATTGACCGAGGCGGGATACGCCTTCGAACGCCTTTTCGACCGGGATCGGGCCGGGCGCCGGGAAACAGAAGCCCGCTGGGCCGCCCAGGCGGCCGACAAGGACTTTATCACAGTCGAGAAAGGAACCTATCCGACCTACGCGCAGATCGGTGCGGCCCTGGCCCAGCTGGAGAGCACCTATCCGGACATCTGCAACGCTTTCACCTGGGGGCAGTCGGTCCAGGGACGAGACCTGTGGGGCATCGTCATCTCCGCGGACGTGAACAACACCTCCGCTGAACCGGAAGTGCGCCTTTCCAGCAGCATGCACGGCGACGAACCGCCAGACATGGTCATGCTGTTCAACCTGGCCCACTATCTGGCCGAAAACTACAACCAGGCGGGGTTCGAGGACGTGACCGAACTGGTGAACACCACCGAGATCACGATCATGCCCCTGCATAACCCCGACGGCTATGTGGCCGGAACCCGCTCCAACGCGAACGGCGTGGACCTGAACCGCAACTTTCCCGAACCGGCGGGCTCACATACCATTCTCGAAACCGAAAACGTCCATTTCCGCACCCTGGCCAACAACCGTCACTTCGTCATCAGCCAGAACGGGCATTCGGGCGCCTTGGTCGTCAACTATCTCTGGGATTACACCTACACCCTGGCTCCGGACAACGACGCTTGCATCCAGTTGAGCCTGGCCTATTCGACCACCAACCTGCCCATGTACAACGGCAGTTTCCCCCAGGGCATCACCAACGGGGCGGACTGGTACGTAATCACCGGTAGCGTGCAGGACTGGTCCTACGAGATGACCGGCTGCATCGACATGACCGTCGAGATCTCCAACACCAAGTGGCCCGCCGAATCGGTCCTGGACGGCCTCTGGGATGACAACCGGCAAAGTCTGTTGAACTTCATAGCCTGCGCGAACTACGGGATCCAGGGCGTGGTGACCGGTTCAGATACGGGTCTGCCGCTCGACGCGACGGTCACGGTGGTCGGGAATTCTAAGTCCGTTTCCACCGATCCAGCCCACGGCGACTACTACAAGATGCTGGACACCGGAACCTATGACCTGGTTTTCAGCGCTTACGGTTACATCAGCCAGACGATCACGGGTATAACGACGACCTGGAGGACGCCAACAGTTCTGGACGTGGTTCTGGACACGGTGCCCCACGGAGACGTGTCCGGTACGGTGACCGATTTGAGCGGCACGGGCCTGGATGCCCAGGTCAATTTCTACACCCATCCGGTGGGAGACTATGTGACCACCGTGGTTGCCAGCGCTTCCGCCGGCGGGGTCTACAACGCCAACCTGGTCTACGGTGATTACCGGGTCGAGGTCGTAGCCACCGATTATGTCACCGGGATCCAAACCGTGACAGTCGACGATACTCCCGCCATCCTGGACTTCAGTCTGGGTATGGCACAAGAGGTCGTGCTCTTTGCAGACGATTTCGAGAATGGTCTGGTGGGTTGGACCGGCAGCTGGGGAATCTCCGACCCAGCGGAAGGCTACGCCTCGGCCAACAGCATGAACGACAGTCCGGGAGCCGACTACCCGGACAACGCCAACACCATCATGGCCATGGCTTCACCGGTGGATCTGACCGGGGCCATGTCCGGAATGACCAGTTTTTGGGCTCACTGGGAGATCGAGGATGCCTGGGACGGGGTCTTCTGCGAAGTCTCCACGGATGGAGCAGGAAGCTGGACTCCCGTGGCGACGGCCTACACCACCACCAGCAGCGGCCAGGGAGGACAGATCCCCGGTGGCGTTCCGGTCTTCGACGACGTCCAGGCCAGCTGGGTGCCCAATAACATCAACCTGGAACCGTGGTTGGGGGAACCCGACGTACGGTTCCGCTTCCGGCTGGGCAGCGACACAAGCGTCAATTTTTCGGGTTTTTTCGTGGATGATTTCGAGATCATGGTCGTGCGCGAAGAGCAAGTCGCGCCAGTGCACGAGATGCCGGTCCGAACGGCCGCGGTGGCGGTCTGGCCCAATCCCTTCAATCCGAGCACGACGGTGAAATTTACCGTACCTGTGGCCGGTCCTATCAGTCTGGACATCTATGACCTGCAGGGCCGCCTGGTGAAGACCCTGGCCCGCGGACATTTTGCCGATGGTGAACATGGCATCAGGTGGGACGGTACGACCAATGCCGGTGGCCGGGCAGCCAGCGGCAACTATATTGTGCGCCTGGCAGCGGGCTCCCACCAGGCCGTGACGAAACTGAGCCTGATCAAGTAGAAGGCCTCCTCGTCGGCGCCGCAGATCCGAAAGTTGTGATCGACCTCATGACTGAAGATAGATTGACGCGCGAAATGATGAACCGCCGCCAGTTCGTGAAGCGGGCGGGTGTATTCGGCCTTGCCGGCGTGGCGGCGGTGTACCTTCCCGGTTGCGGGAAGGACCAGGCCGAGGAACTGGGCTCGAAACCCCACAACGCCGTCAGTGCCGCCATGGAAGCGGCTGATCCCTGCAACGACATCTCGCAACTGACCCCCGATGAGCGCACCACCCGGTCCACCTTCAAGTACGAACCCCGGGCCAAGGATCCGACCAAGCTCTGCGTGACCTGCAATTTCTGGACTTCCGACCCCAAGGGCGGCCTTTGTGGGACCTGCACCCTGGTCAAGGGGCCGGTTCATCCCAAGGGCAGTTGCATGTCCTGGGTGGAGAAACCCAGGACCTGATCGATGAATCCGCTGACCACCCTCACCGGACTGGTGATTTCGGGATTGGGCCTGAAACGACATTTTTCCAGGGAATAAGGACGAAATCACACCCTCCAAACAGATTTAAATGTTATAAATAAACAAGTTAAGCCAAATCTGGATGACCCGGAATGTCGAGATCCTCATCTTGAAAAAATTGAAAACCATTTTTAATATTGCGGATCAATATCATATAATGTTAGTATGACTTACGACCAAATGATTTCCATTCTCATTCGAGTGTCCCGAAGGTTCCGCAACGCGTGCTGGACCGGTTTGGCCCTGGCAAGGCCCCGCCACGGTGTGTTGCCGACGGACGACGTCAGTGCGGTTGAAAATGTCTTTTGTGGAAGTGGTGAACGTGATGATGAGGAAGATGACCAGACAGGCGATGATCGCGACCGTGCTTGCAATCCTGGCCGCCCTGCCGGCCGCCGCCCAGCTCAACGAGGAAACCGTCGAATTCGACGAACACCTGGGCGAATACGTTCCTGGCGACATCACCCTGCGGGATGAAAACGGTCAGCCGGTCCTGCTGTCCGAATTCGTGGATCGGCCCACCATCGTGTCGATGGTCTATTTCGAGTGCCCGGGCATCTGCACGCCGCTGTTGAACGAGGTCGCCGACATCCTGGGCAAGAGTAATCTCGACCCGGACAAGCAGCCGTTCCAGCTGATGAGCGTCAGTTTCGAACCCAAGGACACGCCCGCGATGGCCCGCTCGAAGCAGGAGAACTATCTCAAGCTGGTGGGCCGCGAACTGCCCGAGGACACCTGGCGCTTTTTCACCGCCGATCAGGAAAACATCGACAAGCTGACCGCCGCCCTGGGCTTCGCCTACAAGCGCGCGGGCAAGGAATACACGCACCCGGGCGGGCTGGTGATCCTGTCGCCGGACCGCAAGATCGTGCGTTATCTCTACGGACTGCAGTTCTTGCCCTTCGATTTCCAGATGGGGGTCTACGAGGCCTCCCAGGGTGCCGTGCGGCCCACCACCGCCCGTCTGCTCAACTTCTGCTTCAGTTACGATCCCATAGGACGCACCTACGTCTTCAATCTCGCGCGTGTGGTCGGCACGGTAATGCTGGCCTCCATCGTTTTCTTCATAGGATTCCTTGTTTTTGCCACCCGCGGCCGACGCGGGAAGGAGGCTGTGCCCGATGGTTCATAGCAATGCTACCGCCACGGGGGCTTACGGAACCACCGGAAGCTACCTGGACACCCCGGCGGGCGGTGGACTGAAGAGCTGGCTGACCACCGTCGATCACAAGAAGATCGGGCTGATGTACGCCGCGGCGATGTTCACTTTCTTCCTGGTGGGCATCTCGCTGGGATTTTTGATCCGTCTGGAGCTCCTCCAGCCGGGCACCCAGTTCATCAGCGCCCGGACCTACAACTCGGTCTTCACCCTGCACGGGGTGATCATGATCTTCCTGTTCATCGTGCCCGGTATTCCGGCCATTCTCGGCAATTTCATCCTGCCGTTGCAGCTTGGCGCCGATGACGTGGCCATGCCGCGACTCAATCTGGCGAGCTGGTACGTGTACATGACCGGGGCGGTGATGGCCCTGGCCTCGCTGGTGACCGGGGGTGGATTCGCGGACACGGGCTGGACCTTTTACGCGCCATATTCACTGAACACCAACACCAATGTGTCGCTGGCCGTTCTGGCGGCCTTCGTGCTGGGCTTCAGCTCCATCATGACGGGCATGAATTTCATCACCACCATCCACCGGCTGCGCGCCCCGGGCATGGGTTTCTTCCGGATGCCCCTGTTCTGCTGGGGTCTGTACGCGACCTCCTGGATCCAGGTCATCGCCACGCCGGTGATCGGTATCACCCTGGTGCTGGTGGTCATGGAGCGCACCCTGGGCATCGGGTTCTTCGATCCTGCCCGCGGCGGCGATCCGATCCTCTATCAGCACCTGTTCTGGATATACTCCCATCCCGTGGTATACGTGATGGTGCTGCCGGCGATGGGCATCATTTCGGAAATCCTGCCGGCCTTTTCCAGGCGCACCATTTTCGGGTACAAGGCCATCGCGATTTCATCCATGGCCATCGCGGTGGTCGGTTACCTGGTCTGGGGTCACCACATGTTCACCGCGGGAATGAGTGATACGGCGCGCTGGGTGTTCAGCCTTTTGACCTTCTTCGTGGCCGTGCCCACGGGGGTAAAGGTCTTCAACTGGATCGCCACCCTGTACCGGGGATCCATCGAAATCAGGGTGCCGCTTCTGTATGCCGTCGGCTGGATCTTCCTGTTTTCCATCGGGGGTTTGACCGGTCTGGCCCAGGGCGCCCTGGCGACGGACATCCATCTGCACGACACGGCCTACATCGTGGGCCATTTCCACTACACGATGTTCGGCGGCGCGGCCATTGGCATGTTCGCCGGGCTGCACTTCTGGTGGCCCAAGATCTGGGGGCGCATGTACAACGAGAAAGTCGCCACCACGGCCTGGGCCATGATCATGGTCGGCTTCAACCTGACCTATTTCCCGATGCTGATCCTGGGCATCACCGGCATGCCCCGACGCTACCAGGACTATCTGCCCCAGTTCAATGACCTGAACATGCTGTCGTCCATCGGCTCCTGGATTCTGGTGGCCGGTCTCTTGACGATGATCATCAATCTGGTGCGGGCGATCCGCAACGGCAGTCCCGCGCCGGACAATCCCTGGGGCGCCACCACCCTGGAGTGGCAGACAACCTCGCCGCCGCCCCTGCTGAACTTCGCCACGCCGCCGACCGTGGATACCGGCCCGTACGATTTCACCGAAATCCTCAAGCAGAATAATGTCGAGGAGGGGGTGTAATGAGTTCTGAAATTGCTCATACCATCGAGCAGGCCCCGGCTCATGTGGTCCATACGGACCTCGAAACGGGCAAAACGGGCATGTGGCTGTTCCTGTTCACGGAGCTGCTGCTGTTCGGCGGGTTGTTCCTGATCTACGGGGTCTACCGGTCGATGTACGAAGGTCCCTTCCACCACGCGGCCCAGGAGCTGAACGTGGCCATGGGGGTGACCAACACGATCGTGCTGCTGACCAGCAGCCTGACCATGGTCATGGCGGTCAGCTCCCTGCAGCGGAACCAGGTGAAGCGCAGCCTGAACTTCTTGACCGCAACGCTCCTGCTGTCGGCGACCTTCCTGGTGATCAAGTTCTTCGAGTGGAGCGCCAAGTACGATCACGGCATCTTCCCGGGCATGGATCACCTGCACGAAATGCCCCACGGGGAAGGGCTGTTCTTCAACTTGTATTTCGTGATGACCGGGCTGCACGGCGTGCAC
>DAOWLV010000083.1 GCA_030643455.1 Candidatus Krumholzibacteriia bacterium
ACCCCGTATTCGGCCGTCAATTCGGTTCTTTTGGTAATGTCGGTTTCCAGGGTGGTGCGGAATGGCAACGATCCATTGGATTCCTCCAGCTCCTCGCCCGGTTCGACGGACCGCCACCGGGTGTCCTGGTAGGATGCGCCCAGTTCGACGAACCAGTCGGCCTTGCTGCTGCGGGTAATGTAATAACCAACACCTACACCACCGGTGAGCCGGCGGTCGATGTTCTGGAACTTGTCGGAGAAAAATTCAAGTTTGACCGGGGATACGAAGAATTTCCTGGAGAGGAAAACTTTCCATTCGATGTTGCCGCGATTGTTCCTGACATTCTCCTCATCGTTGGTCTTGCTGAAGTTCCCCTGGTAACGCACGTCGATACGGGAGCGGGCCGCCTCCCTCTTTATGAAGACCCTGGCCCCGAAGTCCTCCTGGTCCGTGTTCCCGGTGCGGGTTTTCAGGTCCACGCCGAGTTTCAGGGACCAGAAATTCAGTTCGGTCGGTTTTCCTTCCAGGATCGAATGGATCTGCGAGCGGGGAATTTCGACAACCCCCCCGGTTGTTTCTACCAGGGCGGTATCGCCCTTCATCGTCGAGGTTCCGGTCACCATGGAACCGTCTGGCCTCACGTAGGTCATCGCCCGCGCGGACCGTATTTCGATGACATCCACCCAGTCGATGGTGACGTTGTCCATTTCCTCGCTGTCGAACTCGAGGGATTCGTCCCGCATCAGGTCGATGGTTCCCCACAGCCATTCCCCGGACGAAAGACGGATCCAGTCCTTCTCAATGTCCGACGGCGGGGGAGGGGCCCAGACATCGTCCTGAGCGGTGGCGAAACCAGCCGTCAGGGCCAACAGGGTCAGGGTTACTGTCAGGATGAAGCCAATGCTCCGGTTCATTAAGGATCCTCCGATGAAGTCGACGGCATTTCGAGGTTCAATTGGGTGTGGCTAACGGCGGATGATAAACCTGATCGATCCGTAATGCATCAATAATTCAAGGTGGAAAAGGTGGCTGATTTGTCCTTCGCCGACCAATTTCTTATTTTCAGGACAAGCCCACAGAATCAACAGCCGTGAACGGCAGGGACGTGGTCCCGCTTCACAGCCGGCTTCCCGGCCGCTCCACATCGGGTGAGCATCAGTGATCCGGATACGTTCGCCCGTTTCCCTGAATGGTGGAGATCCTGTCATGATAAAATTCCTCGCTCTGGCCGTTGTCCTGTCGGCCGTTTTCTTGGCCGCCGGCACCGCCTCCGCCCTCAATGAAAACCGCTTCGGCCTGTACTACGATCGGGCCGCCACCATCGATGAAATCGATATCGCCGCGAATTCCCAGCAGGTCCTCTACCTGGTTTTGATCAATCCGGTCAGTGAATTCGGCAGCGTTTATCTGGTCGGGGGCTTTGAATGTACCGTCGTGCCGGCCACGGGCGATATCCTGCTCGGCGTGACTTTTCCCCTCAACGCGATAAACGTCGGCAGCGTCGACAACCTGATTGTCGGGTACGCCAACGAGGGCTTGCCTGTTGAATCCGGGGGCGGGACCACAATGGCCACCTTCAACATCCTGACCATGGGCAACAATCCCGAGGGTTATTTCCTCCTGCCGGCCAGCCCGTCAAGCCATCCCAACACCATGGCCTACCTGGATCACGGCGATTCACCAGGGCTGATTATCGATGCCATGCCCGTTTCCGGCAGTTTCGACCGGCATGTTTTCACCTTCGGGGATTACACGGTGGATGAGGACAGGAAGTGGGGGGACGTCAAATCGCTCTACCGCTGAGGGTTGAGTTCACCGAATCGCACACAGCACCACGAATTTCCTGTCGGATCCCAGGACCTCGCAGTTTCCGAAAAGCCTCTTGAGCTTCAGATGATAACCCAGGTGCCGGTTGCCGACGATGCGCAGTTCGCCGCCTTCCCGCAGTGATCTTCTGGCCTGTTCGAACATGCGCCAGGCGATGAGATCACCCGTGGCCCGTCCGATGTGAAAAGGCGGGTTGCAGATGACCAGGTCGAGACTTCCGATTTCACATTCCGCCAATCCGTCAGCCACGGAAAAGTCGATGTCCCGTCCGGCCAGTTCCGTGCGCGCGAAATTGTCCCGTGCGCTGGCCACCGCCTGATGAGATTCATCCATCCCGAGTATCGACGCCGCCGGGCAATACCTGGCCATGGCCAGGGCCAGGACTCCGTTCCCGCAACCCAGGTCCGCGATTCGCAGGGGCAGGTCGCTTGTCGGCAGGTGTTTCAAAAGAAGGCGGGTTCCCAGGTCGAGATGGTCGCGGGAAAACACGTTGGCCCGGCTGGTCAGGGTCCACCCGAAATCCTCCAGGACAATTTCGCAGTCCGCCAGGCACCCCGGGTGTTCGCCTCCGGGGTCGAAGGTTGCGGTGGCCAGCCGGGCCTTCTTCCAGCCCTGGCTGGTCCGGACAGGACCGATGATTTTCTCCATGAGTTTGTAGGCTTTTGCCGGTGTATGTTTGATCATGCCGCCGGCGGTGACCGTCGAGCCGGGCCGCAGGCAGTGCCGCAGACGCAGCAGAACATCCTCGAGGTAAGCCAGGGATTTGGGGATCTTGAGCAGCACCAGGTCGAAGGAACCCGGGGGCGTCCGGTCACCCGTCACGAAGGTGATGTTTTCCAGGCCCAGATCATTCAAGGCCAGATTATGTTCCAGGGCCAATCGTGACAGATGGGAGTCGTTCCAGGTGGTCGGGCGCAGGTGGTGGAGGGCGGTGGCCAGGGCGCCGAAGGCGTCGTTGATCACCAGAACCGATATCCCGGGCCCTGTTCCTTCATCATGAAATTGTTTCAGCAGGTATTCGTCGGCGGAATCCCAGGGCTGCAGGGGGTCGTCCTTGCGCAGGGGAAAACGGTGCAGGCGGAGGGATTTGTCCTGCAGATCCAGGCTGGGCAACGGGAATCTCCCCGGTCGGTTGGTGACATGACCCGGCCCACGGCCGTCAGACTCCTGACAGGTCCTCGATTGCAGCCAGGGCGGCTTCGGCCAGGTTTTCGCTCTGGTCGCGGCACACGATGCGAGCCTCCCGGTCCGCCACGATGACGGCGGCCTGTTCGGTGGAACCCTTCACGCCGACATCGTCGTGAACGGATCCTTCCCAGTCGGGCAGCAGGACCACCAGATCGGCGGGGTCGGCTTCGGCCGGAACCCGGCCGGCCGCGTTGTGGTAGGCTTTTTCCAGGACGGGCTGAACCATGCTGCGGAACATGCGCGGAAACGAGCGCAGGTCGATGACCGAGGCGATGAAAACCTCATCAGCACCCGCATACTGTTTTCGAACGGCCTTGTTGACCTCCAGCGCGGCGTCACCGGTGTCCTGGCCGTGAAAAACCAGAATGGCCGGGACACCGATTTGGCGGAGATTCACTTCCCGTTCGCTCCCGGCGGCGGTCAGGGTCACATCGGGCAGTTGTGCGGCATCGTCTGGTGTTATTTCTGACATCGTGCCTGCCTTCCAGTCCTAAAAATAATATCCCAGGCGGAGTCCGGACCAGCTTCCGTCCGAAACCGCCCGGAAATTAAAGGCCACCTCGAAGTGATCGAACCGCAAGCCCAGCCCGGGAAGGAAACTTGTTTCCTCGATGGTCGTGTAGTACCCCAATTCACCACTCATGAAAAACACACCCATCCGGAATCTCATGCCACCCACGAATTCCCAGATGTCGGCGGCCTCCCCTTTGCCCGCGTCGGGGAAGGTGTTCCAGCCGATACCGGCGGTGAGATCGAGCAGGGGAATGAAGGGGTAGTCCATGATCGCCATGATACCGTAGCCGGGGTCGTAGTCATCCCCGTAGGTTTCTTTGCGATATTTCCCGGTAAGGCCAACCCCGAAACTCGTGGATCCGGCGGTGGGGTCCGGCGGGGGTTCTGCCTGTTCCTGGGCCATCGCTTCAGTCAGGAAAAATCCCAAGACCACAATGCAGACCAGCAGAACGACTTTTATATGGATGCCCATCACGGTTTCTCCTCATCAGTGAAAGTGCGGCAAAAGACCCCAAGAGTACTTTGCAACATTTTGCCCGGCAGCAGGTGGTTTGTCACCCGCGGAATCAAATATACTTGACAAAAAAAGTAAACTATTAATATTGGGGATCAGGAAACCCCACGGGGGAACTTGTCACCGCCACAGGCGGGATAACGGAAAATTCAACAGGGAGAACCCTTGATGCCATATCCGGAGCAGATGGTCGCCCCCATGCGGGCGGAACTTGTCGAGATGGGTGTGCAGGAACTGCGCACCGTCAGTGAAGTCGAAGATTATTTCACCGTGACCGAAGGCACTTCCCTTCTGCTGATCAATTCGGTCTGTGGTTGTGCCGCGGGCAGTGCCCGGCCAGCGGTGCGTCTGGCGCTGGACCATGACCATCGTCCCGATCGCGCGGCCACCGTTTTTGCCGGGCAGGACCTCGAGGCCACCGCCCTGGCCAGGGATCTCATCGGGGATGTTCCACCGAGCAGCCCTTCAATTGCCCTCATGAAGGATGGGGAACTGGTTCATTTTGTTCCCCGCCACCTGATCGAGGGCCGGGAAGCCGACGCCGTGGCCGCCAACCTCGTCGAGGCGTTCAGCACCTACTGCAGCCCCGACCCGAAGGGAATGGACCATGGGGACCTTTCATGACGACAGGGGAGATCTGCACGGGATCACCGTGGCTGCATTCGCGGCCGATACCGTTTTCGTGGGGCGCTGCCACGAAATGGATGATCAGCGCCTCCTGCTGCTGGATGTAGACCAGCACACCGATGGGCAGGAGGGCCGCACCACCCGGGAGTACCTGGAACGGGCGGCGAAATTCGGCGTCTGGAAAAAGCACGACCAGCTCGTGTTGCCCATGGCTGAAATCACGACAGTGAAACCGCTGGGTGAATTCTACCAGGGCGTGGGCAAGCCCGCGGCCGCGCCTCCGCCTGTTCCTCAACGGGTGACGGAATTCACGGTCTCCACCACTACCAACGCCGGCGATGACCCGGTCGTCCTGACCGAAAATGCCTGCGAGGAAGTGAAACGGCTCCTGGCCGAGGGAAAAAACCTGGGCCAGGGCCTGCGCCTCGGGGTGGCCGGGGGAGGCTGTTCCGGACTGGTCTACAACGTCGAGTTCGATTCACAAAAGGAAGGCGACATCGTCATCCCGCAGGAGGGTTTCGAGGTCTATCTCGACCGCAAGAGCATCATCTATCTGCGCGGAATCGTTCTCGATTTCCAGAAGGGTCTCAGCGGCCGTGGTTTCCAGTTCAACAACCCCAATGCCAGCAACACCTGCGGTTGTGGGGAAAGTTTCGCGGTCTGATGTTCTCGGGTCCATTGGAGATCTGCCGCCTGGCCCGGGAACGCGGGCTGGCCGTCCGATGGGACGCTGCGCCCGGTCTCGGTTTGATCCTGGCCGCCGGCCCCGACTGTGCCGATTTTCTCCACGCTCGCCTGACGAGTGATGTCAAGGCCCTGGCTCCCGGCCAGGGGCAGCTTTCCGCCAAACTCACCGGCCGGGGTGAACTTGTCGGGTACTTCAGCCTCCACCGGTTGCCTGACCTGGGACAGCCGTTCCCTTCATATTTTCTGCTGGCGGCCCGTGACGATCTGGCCGGTCTGCTGGAAGATCTCGAGTCCACCCGGATAACCGAAGATGTCCTGCTCGAAGATGTTTCGACCCAGTTCGATGCGTTTGTCCTCCAGGGTCCGGGGTCTGCCGCGTACGTGGACCGGGTCCTGGAAATCCAGACATCCGATGACCTGCCGGAGTTTTCGGTACGTGCTCCGGCACCCCGTTCATCCAGCCAATCATCCCAGGAGGTGCCTGCCGATATCCTGGTCCTGTCCCGTTCCTTCACTGGCGATCCGGGGCGTTTATTGCTCTGGGGAGCCGGCTCATCCGGCAGCTGTTTCCTGGAAAGATTGCTGTCTGTGGCCAAGGAAGAGGGGCTGGCGGTTCTCGGCGCGAGCATGGCGGACCGCACGGCCTGGCGATGGCTCACCGTGGAAGCCGGCTGGCCTGTCCTGGGCCGGGACATTGCACCCGCAAGAGTGGTCCTGCCGAAAACAGGACTGGAACAGCAGGTGGCCAGCACCACCAAGGGGTGTTATCCGGGCCAGGAGGTCGTGGCCCGCATCCGGACGTACGGTTCGGTTCCGACGGCCATGCGTGGGCTGGTGTTCAGCGACCCGGATGAAGCCTCGCTCCCTGATCTTCCGGAACCAGGTCAAGACCTGCGGATGGCCGGCAAAAAGATCGGCTCCTGGGGAACGGGCGCCTGGTCCGTCACGCGGGATCGGCAAATTGCCCTGGTTTTCCTGGACCGGGACCATCGTACTTTGGGTACGCTGCTCGAGGTGGAAACCGGAGCCGGGATACGGGAAGCCGAGGTGGTCATGCTGCCTTTTTTCCGGGCCGCCGACCAGGGTGAGAAGGCCCGGCACCTGCATAACCGGGCAATCCATCTTTTCAGCGACGGAGACGACGACGGGGCTGTAACCCATCTCGAAGAAGCGCTGCGTCTGGATCCCGGTCTTCAGGATGCCTACGAGGCCCTCGGCGTGATCCTGGGCAGGACCGAACGGTACCATCAGGCCATCGAGATATTTCGGCGCCTGGAGGAGGTGGCACCATATGAACCCATGGTCCACACCAATCTGTCCCTGTACTACATGAAGATCGGCGACAAGGAAGAGGCTGAGCGCCAGAAAGCCAAGGCCACCCTCAAGAGATTTGCCGATGCGGGGGATCCTCTCCAGGCCAGAGCCATGCAGAAGGCTTCCGAAGCCGCGGCGCGGGATGAGGCCCACCGCAAGATCGCCATGTTCACCGAGGTGCTGGAAATCGACCGGGAAGACCCCCTGGCGCTGATGGGAATGGGCAATGCCTGGGCGGATCTGCAGCAATACGAGCGGGCGGATGATTTTCTTGGCCGGGCGCGGGGGGCGCAAAAGGACAACAGCGCGCTTTTCGCGGCCCATGGCAAGGTTCTCGAGGCCCTGGGGCGGCCCTCCGAGGCGGCCGAGGTCTACCGGCAGGGGGTGGCCGTGGCCAGCCGCCGGGGCGATCTGATGCCTCTCAAGGACATGGAGCACCGGTTGTTGCTCCTGCAGGGCTGAATTCCCCGGAATCGGTTGTACTGGAACCAGTTGAAGAACCTTTAATAAATATTGACAAAAAGTGTATTGTATTTATCTTCTAATCAACGAAACAATCTGGAATTCCAGGGAATTGAACACATTCCGGCTGTCCGGCAGCCGTGGCAAGGGGTAGGGAATTGAGCAACTCCACTTTGAATGACCGCGATATCGTGTTTGCCTGCAGAAACCTGCACGTTTCGGTACAGGACAAGGACGGGACGAAGGAACTTGTAAAGGGTGTTGACCTGACCGTTCGCAAGGGCGAAAAACACGCGCTGATGGGGCCGAACGGGTCGGGAAAATCGACCCTGGCCGCCGCCCTGATGGGTCACCCCAGCTACGAGGTTTCCGGTGAGATCTGGCTCGCCGGTGAGCGTATCGATGAACTGGAACCCCACGAACGGGCCCGCAAGGGTTTGTTCATGAGCTTCCAGTACCCCGTGGCCGTGCCTGGCGTTTCGGTGGCCAATTTCCTGCGCGCGTCCCTGGCCGCCCGGCGCGGACAGGAGATCCCGGTGCGGGAATTCCGCAAGGAAATGACCACCGCCTTCACCGAACTCGGCATTGACCGCAGCTTCATGTCCCGCTACCTGAACGACGGTTTTTCGGGTGGTGAAAAGAAACGCCTGGAGATCCTGCAGATGATCATGCTCAAGCCGGTGTTCTCCCTGCTGGACGAAACGGACAGCGGCCTGGACATCGACGCCTTGAAGGTCGTATCGGCGGGCATCAACGAGGCTACCGGCCCGGAAAACGGCATGCTGATGGTGACCCACTACCAGCGCATCCTCGACTACGTGAAACCCGACGTCGTGCATGTCTTCATGGAGGGCCGAATCGTCCGCACCGGTGGACCCGATCTGCCGCGTCAGCTCGAGACGAAGGGTTATGAATGGCTTCTGGAAGACAGCGCCGTCGGATCAGGAGGAACGTCATGAGTACCAAGCAGAACGTCGCGAGCATCAACCAGGACTACACGGAGAAATACGGTTTCCACGATCCCGAGGACTACTTCCTGAAGGCTCCCAAGGGACTCGACCACGAAGTGGTGGAAATGATCTCCCGCAAGAAGAAGGAGCCCGACTGGATGCGCGAGATCCGGCACCAGGCCCTGGACATCTTCACCGAAAAGCCCATGCCCAAGTGGGGCAACATGGAACTGCTCGGTGAGCTCGATTTCGAGAACATCCACTACTACATCAAACCCAAGGGTGAGCAGGCCCAGAACTGGGATGATGTTCCCGAGAACATCAAGAACACCTTTGAACGCCTGGGTGTGCCCGAGGCGGAACGGAAATTCCTGGCCGGGGTCACCGCCCAGTACGAATCCGAAGTGGTCTATCACTCCATCAGCAAGGATCTGGAGAAGCTGGGCGTGATCTTCATGGACATGGATTCGGCCCTTCGCGAGCATCCCGATATCGTCCGGAAGTATTTCGGCAAGATCATCCCCACGCGGGACAACAAGTTCTCCGCCCTGAACACCGCGGTCTGGTCCGGTGGTTCCTTCATCTACGTGCCCAAGGGCGTGAAGGTGGACATCCCGCTGCAGGCCTATTTCCGTATCAACGCCGAGAACATGGGGCAGTTCGAGCGGACCCTGATCATCGCCGACGAGGGCAGCAGCATCCATTACATCGAAGGCTGCACGGCACCCACGTACTCATCCGACTCGCTTCACTCGGCGGTCGTGGAACTCGTGGCGCTGAAGGGCGCCCACATCCGTTACACCACCATCCAGAACTGGTCGACCAACGTCTACAACCTCGTGACCAAACGCGCCCACGCCCATGAGGACGCAATTGTCGAGTGGGTGGACGGCAACATCGGATCCAAGCTCACCATGAAATACCCCGCCATCGTCCTGAAGGGGGAACGGGCCCACGGAGAGGTCCTGTCGATCGCCTTCGCCGGCCACGGTCAGCATCAGGACGCAGGGGCCAAGATGATCCATGCCGCGCCCAACACCACCAGCCGCATCGTCTCGAAATCCATCAGCAAGGACGACGGGCGATCCAGCTACCGGGGAATGATCAAGGTCGCCAAGGGTGCACACGGCTGCAAGACCAACGTGGAGTGCGACGCCCTGCTCATCGGCCGGCAGGCCCGCAGCGACACCTATCCCACCATGGATGTGTCCGAAGACGACGTCAGGGTCGAACACGAGGCGCGGGTCTCCAAGGTGGGCGAAGAGCAGCTGTTCTACCTGCAGAGCCGCGGCCTGGATCCAGACAAGGCCCGCATGATGATCGTCAACGGGTTCATCGAACCCTTCGTCAAGGAATTGCCCATGGAATACGCGGTCGAACTCAACCGCCTGATCGAACTGGAAATGGAGGGGTCCGTTGGCTGATATGTTGCGTGAATCAACCCTGGCCGACCCGCGGCCGGCCCTGATCGAAAACGATTTGAAGGCGCTGTGCGATCAGCTGGGTCAGGTGGAAACCGCCCGTCAGGCCCGGCGGGAAGCGCGGGCCAGGTATGATGAAGCCGGTCTGCCGGACCGGATCCGTCACCTTTGGCGTTTCACCAATCCGGAGCGGCTTTGGCCGAACGATCTTTCCGCGGCTGTATTGAGCGGCGCGGATGTTACTCCGACGGCCCTGCCTCCGGTGGACGAGGCCGCGGCCACGGTGGATCTGTGGCCCGGCCGGTTGCCGACGGTTCAGTTCCGCGACGGACTGGCCGAAGGCCTTCTGACGGTGGGGCCCCTGGACGGCGCCATGGCCGCCGGGACCCTGGATGA
>DAOWLV010000019.1 GCA_030643455.1 Candidatus Krumholzibacteriia bacterium
ACGTCGGAACAGGAGGCCGAACTGGTGTTTCATCAGCTGCCTGTTCAGGATCAGGTACAGCATCGCGTAAAGGAAACTCAGACTCATGGCCGTGTAGGCGAACAGCACCAGGACCGCGTGGCCGGCGAAACCGGGGTCTTCCAGGAAAGGACTGACTTCGGGCGTGGTGGTGCTGAAGGCGCTGCCGATGAACACGAAAAAGAAGGATACACCCGTGACCAGGAAGCCGGTGTTCTTCGCCTTGATCCTGATCTCGATCACCAGATAGGTGGCGAGCATCGCGAGGGCCAGGGCGCAGAAGAATTCAGCGGGTGAGCCCATGGGCAGGCGACCCATGGCAATCCCGCGAACCGTTGTACAGGTGGTGTGCATCACGACGGCGACCATGGCCAGGCGGGTGCAGAGCCGTCGTGCCGTGGGATTATCGGTATAGAACAGCCAGAGGTAGGTTCCCCAGACCACGAGATAGATCATGGGCATCAGGACCTTGAAAACCGACATCACAACGATCATCAAAAAGCCTCCGTTCGGGCATGGCCGTGCTTTTCCGCCAGCCCTTTCAATACGTTTACGGCGATGGTTTCGGCTTCCTTCACGCAGGCGTTGACCGAGATGCCGCGGTAGGAACTGCCGGTCAAAAACAATCCGGGATACGAAGCGGTCGTGCGGTCGAGTTCCTTCAGGCGGGCCAGGTGTCCGGGGACGTACTGGGCGATGGCCCGGTCATGCCTGATCACCTTGACCATGTCGGGGGCGCCCTTCAAACCGAACAGCGGCCGCAATTCCGAAAGGAGGACGGCGGCCATTTCATCGTCGGTCTGCTCCATGAAACCCGGGTTGGCGGATCCGCCGGCCATGCAGCGCAAAAGAATCCGGCCTTCGGGGGCCCGCCCGCCGAAGATACTGCTGGTCCACAGGGCTCCCAGCAACTCCCGTTTTTCCCGGGTGGGAACCAGCATGCCGAAACCGTTCAGGTCGTGGGTCACCGCCTCGCGCTTGAACCCCAGGGCGATCACGGCCATGGGGGCGAAGGGAATCGCCGCCAGGTGGTTGGCGAAAATCGGGTCGAGATGCTCCAGGTGCCTGACCGCGGCATGGGCTGGGGCGGCTTCGACGACGGCGTCGAAGGGCCCGTGATCCCCGTCGGAGGTAGTGACCCTCCACCCATCTTCGGTGGGCGAGATTTGCCGGACCTCGGCGTTCACGCGCACTTCGGCCACCGGATCGGCGGCCAGGTCGGCGACCATTGCGTCAATCAGGGTGGCCATCCCGCCGGTGAAGGAATGCAGGACACCGGAAGGTCCGGCGTCGGTCTTGCTCTTGCCCTCTTTTTTCCTCTGGCGGGACAGTTTTATCATGGCCTTGAACAGTCCCCCGTAATCCTTTTCCAGCTCGACCATGCGGGGAAACGCCGCCGCCAGGCTGAGACGCCTTGAATCGCCGCCGAAGATGCCCTTGACCATGGGGTCGAGCATGACGTCGGCGAAAGTCTGGCCCAGACGCCGGGCGCCGAACTGGTCGATGGTTTCGTCGGTGGCCGGATCTTCGGCCGCCCGCCCGAGATCCTTGCGGGGCGGTACGAAAAGTTCACCCGCCATGCGGAGTTTGGCGGCGGTGGACATCATGCCGGATTGGAGGAAGGCCTTGGGAGTGATGGGGATTTCCTGGATCCTGCCGCCCACCAGCAGAAAGCGGTGGGCGGTGGCGTCGCTGCTGCGTTGCAGCTTGTCCCGCAAATCCAACCGATCGACCAGCCGCAGCGTGGCCGGTTCGTTGTCCAGGAATCCGTTGGGTCCCCATTCCAGCTGCCAACCGTCCTGCCGGATGGTTTGCAGGTTGCCGCCCGGTTCGCTGTCTTTTTCGAAAATGGTGACCTGCACCTCGAGACCGGCGTCCCGGGCCCGATCGCGAATATCCAGACCGGTCGCCAATCCGGCGATGCCACCGGCGATGACAGCCACCGAGTGCGTTTTGTCAGACTTCGGGGCCAATTCTGTCCACCTCCACGGAAAAGGCTTCATCGATCAGATGACCGGCCAGGGAGTCCAGCCAGATCTCGTTGAGATTGAGGGCGGATCCCCTGTGGAAATCCTCGATACCAAGGTCCAGTGCCTGGGCCTTCAGCTCGATGTCCAGTTCCAGCAGTGTTTCGATGTGCTCGCAGGTGAAGCTGACCGGCTGCACCAGCAGGCGGCGCATGCCGGCCTGGGCGAGTCGGGGAACTTCATCGGTGATCAGCGGACCGAGCCACGCGATGGGGCCGACCTTGCTCTGGAAACACAGCCTGGTTTCGGACCCGCCGGTCACTCGGTCGAGCCACGCGCCGTTTTCGGCGGCGCCGAGGACCTTCCTGACCAGCTCGTGCACTGCACCTACGGTGGCGGTGGTCCTGTCCAGATACGGATCACCCTTGCGAATGAACGACTCGGGCAATGAGTGTGCCACGTAGAGAAGGGCACATTCACCGGGGTCGACACCTTCATCAGCCCAGAGGGTCAGCTGCGCGATGACCGGCCGGGCCACCGCCTCGATGAAACCAGGCAGCAGGTGCCAGTCCGGCACCACATGGACCGGGGCCGCGGGGGTGATTCTTTCCAGAGCGTCCATGACAAACGCGATCGTGCTGCCGTTGGTCGCCCCGGAATACTGGGGATAGGTCGGCACGACCAGGAACTGCATGGCTCCGGCGCCCATCAGCTCGGCGACGGTCCTGTCGGGAAAGGGATCCCAGTACCGCATGGCCACGCCGGGCAGGGTCCCACGTCCCGTTTGAGTGATCTTCTCCGCCAGATACGCCGCCTGCTTCCTGGTGGTCGGCAGCTGGGGGGTCGAGGAATCCTCACTGATCATGGCGTACCGCAGGCGAACTTCCGGCGCGCGTTTCCAGGCGATGAACCGCCCGGCGATTCCCGCGAACAAGCGGGGGATCGGGATAATCAGGGGATCCCGAAACAGGTTGCGCAGGAAAGGGGCTACTGCTTCGGGACGATCCGGACCGCCCATCCCGCACAGGATCAGGCCCGTCGTCCGGGCCGGATCGAGGGTTTCTCGCGGGAATGTGTCGATCGCCATCATTGTTTGTCCAGGCCTCGCCGTTCTACACGGTTTTCGAAAATATGGGCTTGCCTTTGCCCTTGCCCAGATAGGTATCCAGGATCATGGCCACGTTGCGCACGAAGTAGCGTCCCTTGTCGGTGATCCGAATGCCGGTCTCGTCCATGGTGGCCAGTCCGTCCTCGACCAATGGCGGCAGGGCCTTCAGGCTTTCGCCCAGCAGTTCGTTGGCCGGTGCGCCGTACGCCTGTTCGGTCAGGGACCAGGGCAGCTCGAGATTGCACATCAGGTTCAGGATGGCAAACCGCCGCAGCTTGTCGTCGTCGTTCAGCTTGTGGCCCTTGACCACGGGCAGGCCGCCGGCGTCGATGCCGTCGGACCAGCCGCCGAAGTCGGCATTGTTCTGCACGAAACGATCACACACGTCGCCGATGCCGCTCATGCCGAAGGCCAGCATGTGGGGGGCGGGTTTGGTGGCGTAACCCATGAAGTTCCGGTGCAGGGCCCGCCTCTCGAGGGCCACCGACAGCTCGTCGCTCTTCCTGGCAAAATGGTCGATGCCGATCCAGGAATAGTCGGCATCCTGGAACAGGTCCACGGTCAGCTGGAAGAGCTGGAACTTGTCGTAACCGGTGAGCATGATCGTGGTGTCGACCTTCTCCTGGTTAGGCCGCACCCAGGGCACGTGGGCGTAGCTGAAGCAGGCCACCCGGTCGGGCTCGAGGCCGATGATCTCTTTCAAGGTGTCGGTGAACGTGGCGAAGGTCTGACCGGGCAGACCGTACACCAGGTCCACGTTGACGCCCTCGAATCCGGCGTCGCGGCAGCCCTGGTAGATCTTGAGGGTCTTCTCGCGGCTCTGGTTGCGGCCGATGGCCTTCTGGGTGCCCTTGTCGAAATCCTGGACGCCCATGCTGATCCGATTGAATCCGGCCTGGCGCAGGGACAACACCTGCTCGGTGGTGGCGATGCGCGGGTCGATCTCCAGGGAAACCTCGGCGTCCGAATTGATGTCGAAGGCCGACCGGAACATGTTCAAGGCCCGCTCGGTCTCTTCCTCGTTCAGGTAGTTCGGCGTGCCGCCGCCCCAGTGGAACTGGGCGACCTTGCGGCCGGTGCCGATGATCGCCGTCACCCTTTCGAGTTCTTTTTCCACCCGGTCGAGATAGGTATGGACCGTGCCCTTTTCCCTTGTGACCAGCATGTTGCATCCGCAGTAGTGGCAGGCCTTGGCGCAGAAGGGCAGGTGCAGGTAGATGGCCAGTTCGTCGGCGGGCCGGTCGCCAAGTTCAGCAAGGGCCTCGCGGTACTCGTTTTCACCGAAAACCTGATCCCAGGCCGGCACCGTCGGGTAACTGGTGTACCGTGGCCCGGGCTGGTTGTATTTCTCGACGAAATCCTTGGGGATGTTCAGAAGCATTCTATAGTCCTTTACGGAAGCCCTGGACGGTTTCGACCAGGGTCTCGACGGCGGAAATCGGGGCCTGGGGCAAAATGCCGTGGCCCAGGTTGAAGACGTGTCCGGGAGCTTTCGAGCCTTCGCGGCAGATGTCCAGGGCACGGTCGCGGATCTGGTCTTCGGTTCCGAACAGGGCCAGCGGATCCAGGTTGCCCTGCACCGCGTAACCCTTCATCAGGGGCAGGCTCTTGGCCATGTCCATGGTCCAGTCCATGCCCAGGGCCTCGACGTCCAGCGTGGTGACCAGGTCGAGGTAGGGCGCGCTTCCCTTCAGGAAGTAGATGCGCGGAACACCCTTGTCTTTCAGACTGTCCATGATGCGCTTCACGCAGGGCAGGATCACCGTGGCGTAGTCGGCCGGGTGCAGGATGCCGCCCCAGGTGTCGAAGAGCTGCACGGCGTCGACCCCGGCATCGACCTGCATGTTGAGATAGTCGATGGTCTGGTCGGTCAGCTTGTCCATCAGCCTGGTCAGCAGTTCGGGACGGCTGTACAGCATGGTCTTGAGGTTTTCGTAGTTCTTCGAGCCGCCGCCTTCGATCAGGTAGGTGGCCAGGGTGAAGGGCGAGCCGGCGAAACCGATCAGCGGGGTCTTGTCGCCCAGGCCCTGCTTCATCAGCTTGATGGCTTCGGCGACGAAGTGGGTGCCATCCTGGGCGTCGTAGGTTTGCAGGGAGTCGATTTCCTTCTCCGACCGCAGGGGTCGTTCCAGCTTGGGACCACCCTGGGAGAAATCGAATGGCGCACCCATGGGTTCGAGCAGCGTGAGGATGTCGCTGAACATGATCGCGGCGTCGAAACCGAAGCGACGGATGGGCTGGAGCGTGACCTCGCAAGCCGCCTCGGGGGTATGGCACAGCTCGGTGAACGATAGCCTGGAACGGACTTCCTGGTATTCGGGCAGGTAACGGCCCGCCTGGCGCATGATCCAGATCGGTGTGCGGTCGCAAGGTTCGCCCCGCAGGCTCTTCAGGAAGATGCTGTCTTTCACGTTGGACATGTTTGCCTCAACTCCAGGATTTGAATGTGTCGGCCACCGCGGCCACTGTGGTGTCGATGTCGTCTTCGGTGTGGGCGGCGCTCACGAAACCGACCTCCCAACCGGACGGGGCCAGGTAGACGCCGCGGTCGATGAGATCGCGGTGCATTCGGCCGTAAATTTCCATCTTCGAGCCGTCGATGGCCGCGAAACTGCGCGGGGCTTCGGGCTGGAACACGGTCCAGAACAGGGATCCCTGGCGAACCACCGTCGCGGTCACGCCGTTATCGGCCGCGGCCTTCTCCAGACCTGCCTGCAGCCGGGCGCCCTTGCGTTCGAGATCCGCGTAGAAACCGGGGCGGCCAGTCTTTTCCAGCGTGGCCAGCCCTGCGGCCATGGCCACGGGGTTACCGCTCAGGGTGCCGGCCTGGTAGACCTGACCGTTTGGCGAGATGTGATCCATGATCTGGCGGCGGGCGGCGTATGCCCCGACGGGGAACCCGCCGCCGATGATCTTGCCGTAGGTGCCCATGTCGGGCGTGATGCCCAGGAGCGGGGCTGCGCCGGACGGTCCCACGCGGAAACCGGTGATGACCTCGTCGAAGATCAGCAGGGCGCCGTGTTTCGTGGTCAAATCGCGGCACTTCTGCAGGAACTGCGGCCGCTGGATCAGCAGGCCCGCGTTGGCTGGAAACGGTTCGATGATCAGCGCGGCCACCTTGTCGCCGTGTTCGCTGAAGAAGGCTTCCAGGGCCTCATCGTCGTCCAGAGGCAAAACGGCGGTGCTGTCGGTGAAACCGGTGGGCACGCCACCGCTGCTGGGAGCGCCGAAGGTGGCCAGGCCGCTGCCGGCCTCGACCAGCATGCTGTCGGTGTGGCCGTGGTAACAGCCCACGAACTTGACGATCACGTCGCGCCCGGTGAAACCGCGCGCCAGGCGGATGGCGCTCATCACCGCTTCGGTTCCCGAGCTGACGAAACGAGCCTGGTCGAAATGGGGCAGTCGTTCCAGGAAGGCCTCGGCCAGCAGCACCTCGCGGCGGCTGGGCGCGCCGAAGCTGGCGCCTTCGCGCAACGCCTCGATCGCCGCGGCCTCGACGTCGCAGTCGGCGTGGCCCAGGATCATGGGACCCCAGCTCAGGCACCAGTCGATGTACTGGTTGCCGTCTTCATCGGTGAAGTGGCAACCGGCGGCCTTGTTGAACACCAACGGATCGCCGGGCACCGATTTGAAGGCGCGCACCGGACTGTTCACCCCGCCGGGCAGAACTTTTTCGGCCCTTTCCCACCAGCTCGCATTGGATCCGGAATTGCTCATGCTAGATCCATCCCTTGGTCAGCGCCTCGCGCCCGTGGTAGGTGATGACGATGTCGGCGCCGGCGCGCCGGAAGGCCAGCAGGTTTTCCCGGACCATGGCCGCTTCGTCGACCAGGCCGGCGGCGGCGGCGTTCTTGACCAGCGAGTACTCACCCGAAACGTTGTAGCAGACCACCGGGCACAGGACTTCGTCACGCACCCGCCGGATGATGTCCAGGTAGGCCAAAGCCGGCTTGACCATGACCATGTCGGCGCCTTCCTGCAGATCCAGGAGGGTTTCAAATACGGCTTCGCGGCCGTTGCGCGGATCCATCTGGTAACTCTTGCGGTCGCCCTGGGGGGCGCTGTCGCAGGCGTCGCGGAAGGGACCGTAGTAGGCGCTGGCGTATTTTGCGCTGTAGGCCAGGATGGCCGTATCGGTGAAGCCTTCACTGTCCAGCTTTTCACGGATCGCGCCGACCCGGCCGTCCATCATGTCGCTGGGACTGACGATGTCCACGCCGGCCTGGGCGTGGTTCAGCGCCATCTTGGCCAACTGTTCCACGCTGGGATCGTTGACCACCTTGCCGTTTTCCAGGAATCCGCAGTGGCCATGGCTGGTGTAGGCGCACAGGCAGACGTCGGTGATGGTGATGACGTCGTCGCCGAATTCCTTCTTGAGGGCCTTGACCCCCGCTTCACAAGGGTTGCCTGCGGCGAGGGCCGAGTCGCCGTGTTCGTCCTTGTCGTTCGGGATGCCGAACATGAGGTGCGACTTGAGGCCGAGCTCGAGGTCGGCGCCGACTTCCTTGACCAGGTTGTCCACCGACACGTGGTACACGCCGGGCATGCTGCCGATCTCTTCCTTGACCCCGCTGTCTTCGACGACGAAGTGGGGGGTGACCAGGTGACGGGCTTCGATGTTGGTCTCGGCGGTCATTTCCCGCATGGCGGGATTGGCGCGCAAGCGGCGGGGGCGGTCCAGCAGATTCATGATTCCATCTCCGGAGTGACGGGTTCAGGTAACGGGTCCAGGCCGGCGGCCAGGACCATGGCTGATAAATCGGGCGTGGCGGCCACGACGGTTTCGAACCCGGCGGGCCTCGATGTCTGGGCGGTGGTTTCACCGATGGCGACACATCGGGGACGCTCGATCCAGGTCTCGGCGAAAGCCCGGACGGTCGAAGGGCTGCAGAAAAAGACTATGTCGCCGGACGCGAATTCCACGGTCGGCAACTCTTTCACCGGAACGGGACAGGTTTCGTAGAGGGGCAGTTCGGTGACCTCGAATCCTGCCGCACTCAAGGATGCCCGCGGCTCGGCAAGACGGCGGTCCGGGCCGGGCAAAAGCACCCGGCCTGGACTTGAGACCCTGGCGAGGAACGCCTGGGCGAATTCGGCCCCGTCGAGAGTTCGAGCGCCCAGATCATCCCTCAGGCCAGCTTCAGAAAGCGCGGCAGCGGTGCCGGCGCCCAGGGCGGCCATGCGCGCGTCACCGGGAGAATAACCGGCCGCCATGAACGCCTTCACACCCTGGGGCGAAGTGAACAGGATCCAGTCAAAGGCGCTTGCCTCCAGCCCGGATGGCACCGGCAGGGATTCATATCTGATCAACGGAACCTCGACCACCGCATGACCCGCAGCCTCGAGCCGGGCGGCCCAGGCCTTGTTGCGATCCCGCTGGCGGGTCAGGATGATGCGGTGTCCATCGGTCATCTTCGTTCAGTCTCCCCGGTACTCGCTGATCATTTCCCAGCATTCGGATACGACGGTATCCAGGTCGGATCCTTCGACAGTCAGGCGCTGGGGCTCGTCTCCGAAGCCGGAAAGGAATGATTCCAGGCGCCACCCGTCCTCAACAGGCTGGATGTTGATCCCAAAGGGCAGCTGGCACCCACCCTCCAGTCTCTGGAGCAGATCGCGCTCGGCGGCCACGGCCCGCCCGGCTTCGGGGCAGTCCAGGCGGTTCAGACTCTTCTGCCAGGGATTGTTTTCCGGGCACTGAATGCCCAGCATTCCCTGGGCGGGAGCGGGCACGAAATTATCCGCGTCCAGGATGATGACGGTCAGATCGCTCAGGTCCAGTTCCAGGCGCAGGACGCCGGCGCGGGCCAGAAGGATTCCGTCGTAAAGACCTTCACGCAGACGATTGACCCGGGTCGGCACGTTGCCGCGCAGATCGACGATCTCCAGATCATCCCGCAGGAACCGGATCTGGGCCTGTCGACGGGCGGCGCTGGTCCCGATTTTCGATCCGCTTTTCAGGGGCAGCACGTCACCGGCGGCGAGTTTGTCCTGATCGATGGCAGCAGGTTTGGCCAGCAGCACATCGCGCGGATCCTCGCGTCCGACCATGGCGGTAAGGGTCAACCCGGGGGGCATTTCCGTGGCCAGGTCCTTCAGGGAATGCACCGCAAAATCGACACGGCCCTCGAGCTGGGCGTCTTCGAGTTCCTTGGTGAAGAAATTCTTACCCTCGAGTTCGGAAAAAGGAACGTTGTCGATGCGGTCGCCGCGGGTCTTGATGATTTCGATTTCCGTTTCCACACCGAGTTCCTTCAGTTTCCCCTGGATGGTGTGGGCCTGCCAGAGGGCCAGATCGCTCCCGCGGGTGCCGATGCGGCAGATACCTTCATTCGAGCTGTTTTCGGACGACTTGGCCAAAGATTTTCCTCCGGAAGGGGAATCCAGTCAGACAAGGAGACTAGAAATAATAGTAAATCAATATGTCATACGGGCGTCACGCTCATTTATTTCAATAACCAACCCTCATTTGGTTGGATTTGACCTGTTTCTGTGCTAGGCTGGCCGCCCATATCCTCAAGCAATCCAAACAGTTAAAGGATTTTCCCTCCATGCCGCCCCGGATCCGCCGCATTCCCTTTGCCGACAATCTTTTGCACCAACTGGCGGTGGACCTGTCGGCGGCCCTTCCGGGAGCACATGAGGGTGATCTGACCGGGGCGCTGGTTCTTCTGCCGTCTTCCAGGGCCTGCCGGACGCTCCAGCATGAATTGCTGGATGAAGCGCTGGAAAATTCGGGCCGGGACACGCTTTTGTTGCCGCGGATCGTGACCGCCGGGCAGTGGGCCGACGAACAGGCCGCATGGCTGGGGCTGGATACGGTCGATCCGCCGGATGACCGGATCAGACCGCTGATCCTGGCTCGCAGGCTGATGACCCTGCCCTGGCTCAAGGACAATCCCGAAAGCGCACCGCATCTGGCGGCGGAGTTCATCCGCTTTTTCGACGAGGTCCGGCTTCACCGGCGGGAAAACCTTCTGCTGGATCCGGGGGCCGTGGATCAGGTCCTCGAACACGCGGCGCCGGCCGAGGCGGAGATCGTCGCCGGCGACCTTCGGCGCGTTCACGAGGTCTGGAATCATTACCGCCGCCTGGTGGCCCACGATTCGGTCGATCGGCTGGCTGATCTGGCCCAGGCTCTGGAAGTCCAGGGAGTTCCGGGTCCAACGCCCGAACTGGTCGTGGTGGCGGGATTCGGGCGGATCGATCCGGTGCGGGCCGAGTTGCTGCGGGCAGCGCTGGACAAGGGGAAGGAAGGCCGTCTTTATCTGCCCGAAGGACAGAGCCTCCTTTCACGGTTGTTCCTGGCGACATGGAGTCCGAACCGGCTGGGGGCCGATCCGTTGGCGGCCGCCCGGCGCACAGAATTTTTGCTGGCGGACAAGCCGCCGGAAATCCCGCCGGACCAGGACATTCCCTCGCTCAAGCAACGGCTGGACGTCCTCAAGGGGGAGGGAAATCCGGCGGACCTTCTGTCGCCCGCCGGCCCGGTCGAGTTCGTTCCCTGCGGTGATCCCGAGGCCGAAAGCCGCCTGGTCGCCCACCGGGTGGTGGAGATCCTTTCCCGACCGAAAGGAGCGAGCCGCCAGATCGCCGTGGCGGTAGGCGACCCGAAGCTGGCCGCCCGGATCACCGCCCAGCTGCGCGACGCCGGGATAGATTCGGACAACACCCACGGCACATCCCTTTCCTGTCTTCCGGCGGGCCTGTTGCTGCGGTTCATCCTGCGGGCCGTGCTGACCGACCTGAGGCCCGAACCCCTGCTGGAAGTGTTGACCCATCCCTACGTGCAGTTGCCCGTGGCCGAAGGGAGCCACGGGGCCTGGACCCTGCGTCTGGAGAGGATGTTCCGCCGCAACCAGGGACCCGGCGGAGGCCTGGCGGGACTGCGCCGACAGGCTGCGGACCGGGACCAGTCGGCCCTGAACCTGTTCGCCAAGCAGGGCCCGGGAATGATGGAGTTTGTCGGTGCGGTGGCCGATGCCTTTGCGCCCCTCCTGGAAATGCGAGGCGGCCGGGTGCGCCCCTGGTCCGAACTGATCGGCGCGGTGACCGGGGTCTGGGCCGCCCTGGCTCCCGATTATCTTCTCGGCGAAAAAAGGGACCGCCCCGATGTGACCGCGGCGGCCCGCCTGCTGGATTGCCTGAAAACCGATGCGTCGCTGCTGCCACCGGTCACCCTGTCCGATTTCACCGCCGACGTGGGGCTTCTGTTGTCCGGCGAAAACGTTCCGGCCCACCGCGCGCGCAACTTGCCCGTGCTGGTCACCGGTCTGGTCGAGGCCCGGCTCGAAGTCTTCGACAACCTGATCATTGCCGGCCTGCGGGACGGCGTGTTCCCGTCCCGTCCCCAGCGGGCGCTTCTGTTGAGCGGCGGTATCCGTGACCGCCTGGGCCTGCCCGGCTGGCGCGATGCCCTGAGCCGTGACGCCGAACTTTTCCTGCGCCTGCTGCACAACGCCCCCGAGGTTCTGCTCACCTGGTCAACCGAAGAGGATGGCCAGCCGGTTCTGCCGTCGACTTTTGTTTCCAGATTGCAACTGGGTCTGCAGCCGGCCGAAACAGGGGAGCCGGAGACCTTCCTGTGGCGGCGCGATATAATACCCTGGCGGGACATGGAAGCAGGCGAAACCGGGGTCCTGGGTGAGGACCAGCGGCCGCCGGCCCTGGCGAAGACCCGTCCCCTGACGCGATTGAGCTGGACTGCCCTGCGTCAGTGGCGGGAGTGCCCGTACCGCTACCTGCTCGAACGGGGTTTTGCCCTGCGCAAGGAGGAGGAGGTTCAGGAGGAGTTCGGCCGGCTGGAATACGGCAGCATGGTTCACGAGGCCCTGGCCGATTTCCTGACGCCGGATGGGCCGGGTTACGTGGCGCTGGCCGGTGGTGACAGGGAAATGGCCGAGGAAATCCTGTCGACCGAAGCCGAGGCGAAATTCGCTCCGGGCGCCGACGACCTTCCCTTGCGCCGCCTCTGGCTGGACAGTTTCCGCCGCGCGGTATCCCCCCTCGTCGCCCACGAAATGAAACGGTTTCCCGACTGGCGGCCGGTGGCCGTCGAAGAACAGTTCGAGATGCAGCTGGGGGATCTGGCCACCTGGGTTGACGACCAGGCGTCGGCATTCCGGTGGGATCCGGAACTTCCCGACCTGTCCGGCCATGCTGCCGACATCGTGTTGCGCGGAACGGTGGACCGCATCGATCGCCGCCAGGATGGAACCGGTGCCCTGTGTGTCATCGATTACAAGACGGGGGGGACCCCTTCGGCCAGGAAGGTCCAGGCCCTCGATGAAATGCAGGTCCTTCTGTATGCCGCTGCCGTCGAGGTCGGCGGGATGCCGACCCGCGGATCCGTCGCCGAAGGTTTCTACTACGCGGTCAACGAGGATAAACCGGGCAGGCCCACCAGGGTCCACCTGGATTGCGCCGAAGGGGACGGCCGCCTGCTGCTGATCCAGGGAGCCGCCCGCCTGGTCGAACTGGCTGTCAGTGCGGGCGATCCGGCGGGTCTCTTCCCCCTGATTCCCCGTGAAATAGCAGGCGAAGGCGAATCCCGTCTGCCCTGCGACTACTGCGAATTCCGGGGTGTGTGCCGGCTCGAAGAGCGCGATATGCCGCCGGGGACCGAACGCAAGCTCGACAAGCTCGTCAACAGGAAGGACATGTTCTAGCGTGAACGATCCCGTCCGCATGGCCACGGAAATCCAGCGCCAGGCCGCCCGGCCCGATGTGTCGGTGGCGCTCAGGGCGTCCGCGGGTTCGGGCAAGACCAAGGTCCTGGTCGACCGCTTCATCCGGCTTTGCGTCGAGGAGGGGCCTGCGCGAACCAATCCGCGTTCCATCCTGGCGATAACGTTCACCAGAAAAGCCGCCGTCGAGATCCAGGAGCGCCTTCTGGCCAAGGCATCCTCGATGGTGCTGGCCGAACCCGAACAGCTGCGCCATCTGTTGCGCGACCTGTTCAGTGACCGCGCCGACCCCGAACCCAGCGACGGGGAAATGCACCACGCGGCCGGCCTGTACGAAATGGTCCTCGAAGATCTTTCCGGTCTGCACGTGGGCACGATCCACTCCTTCTGTCAGCTCATCCTGGGACGCTTTGCCGCCGAAGCGGGGCTGGATCCCAATTTCGCCGTCATCGAAAACCGGGACGAACTGGTGGACGAGGCCCTGGACCAGCTGGAACTGGAGATGTCGCGGGGTGGGACGCTGGCCGCCGCGGGTCGTACGGTGGGGCCCAATCCCAGCTCCGTGCGGGTGGCGGCGAAGGAGATCTTCTACGAACAGATGCGGATCGAACGCTGGCTGAACCGGCACGGCACGCCTGGTGACAACACCCGCCTGGACAAGCTGCCGGGCCTTTTGAAGGATCTGCGCGAGTTTCTCTTTCCGGATCTGGATGCCGATCACAAGCCGGATCCGGAAGCTTTTGTTCCCTTGCTCACAAGTGCTCTCAAGGATTTTACGCACGGTGGCCTGGATGGTGTCGATGCCGGCATGGGGGCTGACACCCATCGTACGACAAAAAATACCGCCAAGCTGCGCGCGAGCTGCCTGGAGGCGCTGGATCTTCCGCCGGCCGACCAACTGGTTGCCGTCCGAAAGATCTTCCTGACAAACGCCGACAAGACCCGCGCCTACACCCTTGTCCGGGACGCGGAGATCAAGGCCAGGTACAACGCCCTGGTCGTCGAAAACGCCCTGCCGGTCCTGCGGATCCTGCACACGGCCGGCTATCTGGAACTTTACGCGTTGAACCGCGACCTGCTGCATCTTGGCCTGCGCGTGCTCGACATCTACAGCGAGCTGAAACGCCGCGACCGCGTGGTGGATTTCCAGGACCTGGAGGACATGGCCTGCCGCCTGATGGGTGACCAGGGCCGCGCCCTTTCCCTTCTCTACCGCCTGGACGATTCCATCCATCACATCCTGCTGGATGAATTCCAGGACACCAACTTCAACCAGTGGGACATCCTGGATCCCTTCGTGAGGGAGTTCCTGTCCGGCGGCGCGGGGGACCGCGTGCGCACCCTGTTTTTTGTCGGTGACATGAAGCAGTCGATCTACGGATTCCGCGGCGCCGAACCGGTGATCTTCACCTTCGCGCGAAAACTGCTCCATGATCGCGGCCAGCCCGTGCTGGATCTGCCCACCAACTTCCGCAGCCTCGGCGCGGTGGTCGAGGGAGTCGGTTGCCTGTTCAACGCCTCGCCCCTGGGTGAATCCTTCGCTCCCGAAGAGCGCGAATCGGTCCGGCAGGAATGGGCGCGACGCGAAGGGCCGGGAGTGATCCGGGTCCTGGATCCCTATCTCGGCGGTGATCCCGAAGATGACCCTGGTGATGGCCCAATGGATGGTCGAAGCGGCGACCAGCTCGCAGCCGACGCCGCGGCCCGGCTTGTTCTTCACTTGAAGGAGTCCGGCGCGACGACCTGGGAGGGATTTGGCGAAGATCTCCTCGAACGACCCTTGCGCTGGGCGGATTTCCTGGTGCTCACCCGCTCCCGCACCGATATCAGCCTCTATGAAAAGGCGTTCCGGGTCGCAGGCATTCCCATCGTGCCGCCCGGACGGGGCATGCTCACCGCCAGCCGCGAGGTGCAGGATATCCTGGCGGTGCTGCGCTGGCTGATCTGGCCCGAGGACGACGTGGCCCTGGCCGCGGTGCTGCGTTCGCCCATCTTCCGCCTTGGGCAGAAGGATTTCCAGGAGGTGCTGGCTCGCCGCGGGTTGTTCCGGGTGAGGGAGGATGGACGGACCATTCCACCACGGGGGCTGTGGCAGGCCATCCGCAAGGACGAGGACGATCCGGTCACCGGGCCGGCTGTCGTCCTGTTGAAAAACTGGCGCAAACACCTGGGCTTCGAAAGCGGACACGACCTTCTGCGGCGTATCTATCGGGAGGGTCTGGTGCTGGAAAAGTACCAGCTGGCCCTGGGCGATCAGGCCCGCTACAACCTGATGCGTCTGTTCGACCTGGCCCTGAGTCCCGAGTCCTCCGGTACGCCGACGGTGCGCCGGTTGGCCGATTTCATCTCGCGCGCGGCCAGCCAGGGCGGCCAGGAGGAAGGCACCCTGCCTCGCGGCGGTGCTGAAGGTCGGGTGCGGTTCATGACCATCCACGGGGCCAAGGGATTGGAGGCGCCGGTTGTCCTGCTGGTCGACGCGGACCGGGCCACTAGCAAGGAAAGTCCCCGGGTGCGCACCGACGCGGAGGCCAGCGACACGCCCCTGCTGTTCAAGGTGAACAAGAAATTCCGCCGGGGATTCGCTCTTCCGGACGAAGTGCCGTGGAGGCGGGATGCCCTGCAAGTCGCGGCGCAGGTGGCTTCAGAAAGGGATCGTACCGAAGAGGCCAACCTTCTTTACGTGGCGATGACCCGCGCCCGGGATCGGCTCTATGTCCTGGGGGGCGACAAATGGCGGGGAACCGAACACGACAGTCCTTTGCGACGGATCCAGCGGTCCGCCACCGGAGGGACCTGCGATGGTATCGAAAGGGACGATCCCGATTTTCTGGACCGCCCGCCGGCTCCGGTCGAGGAAACAGCCTCTGCTCATTCCATTGAAAACGCCCGGGTCGAAGCGTACCGGACCTGGCAGCCGCCGGTCCTGAGGGAGCAACTGAAAATCATCACTCCTTCGGCCGCGGAGGGAGAAATGCCTGCTCCCCCGCCGCAGAAAAGGTTTTTTGGGGGGCCTTCAGGAAGCGAATCCGGTTTGTCACCCACCGCTCGGGGCAACAGGATTCATCAACTGCTCCAGGTGGCCGCCGATCTGGGCTCCATGCCACCCGGGACCGGCGAAATCCATGCCGAAGCGGCCGCGGTGTTCAATAACCCGGATCTGGTCTGGATTTTCAAACCTGCCGAAGGCTGCGGGCTGAGTGAGGTGCCCATCATCCATCGGCGCGCCGCGGCCACCGCCGACGAGACCGAAGAAAGAATCACCGGCAGCATCGACCGGTTATTGCTCAGGCCTGGCCGGGCAGATATCATCGATTACAAGTCGAATCGTCTAAGTGATGACCCCGCTTACAGAAA
>DAOWLV010000422.1 GCA_030643455.1 Candidatus Krumholzibacteriia bacterium
AAAAGCCAGCAAGAGCCGGGCGGTCAGCGAGATGGACGTGGACCGGGCGCGGGCCGATCGGGACATGGCCATCGCCGCGGTCAGTCTGGCCAAGGCCAACCTGGCCGAGGCGGAGCTGAATTTCAGTTACACCGACGTCGTTTCGCCCATCAATGGAGTGGTGAGCCGCTGGTTGGTGGATGCCGGGAACCTGGTGGGCCAGGCCGGGCCCACGCTGTTGACCAGGGTCAACAAACTGAAACCCATTTATGTCTACTTTCACATGCCCGAATCGGTTGTCCTGCGTTTCCTGGCGGATCGCGCCAAGAACGTGACCCCTGAAATCAAAGATGATGAGCACGGCGTGGCATGGGTGGCCCTGGCCAACGAAGTTGGATATCCGCATGTCGGGCATATCGACTACATCGATAACGAGGTGAATGCCACCACCGGAACCATCGAATTGCGGATGGTCCTGGAAAATGAAAGACTACAGATTTTTCCGGGATTGTTCGTACGGGTGAAGGTTACCGGATCGGGAATCCCCGATGCGGTCCAGGTGCCCGAGGTGGCCGTCGGCACGGACCTGGGGGGCAAATACGTTCTCGCGGTCGGTGAAAACAACATCGTCGAACAAATGTACGTGAAGCTTGGCGCACCTCAGGAAGAGGGTCTGGTCCATATCAAGGATGGTCTGGAGGGCACCGAGACGATCATCGTCAACGGGTTGGTTTTCGCGCGGCCCGGCCTGCCGGTGACCCCGCTGACACCCGAGCAGTTCAAGGCCATGAAGGAACAGGCCGCCCAGAAATAGGTTTTCACCCCGGCGCGGACCTGCTCCACGGGGGCTGGTAACGCACCGGGCTTTCTCAAGGGAGAATCCACGGATGTTCAGCCGCATCTTCATCGAACGGCCCAAGTTCGCCCTGGTCATCTCGATCCTCATCGTGATCGTGGGCGGACTCTCTATTCCGTTGTTGCCAATCGAATCCATGCCGGATATCACTCCGCCGACCATCAAGGTATCGGGCACCTATCCGGGTGCCGACGCCACCACCGTGCTGGAGTCCGTGGCCGCGCCTATCGAGGAACAGGTCAACGGCGTGGAAAACATGATCTACATGGACTCGAAAAGTGATTCCGAAGGAAAGTTCAACCTGACGGTCAGCTTCGAAATCGGCACCGACGTGGACATGGCCCAGGTCATGACCAAGAACCGGGTGGCCGTGGCCGAGCCCCTGCTGCCCGAAGAAGTGATGCGGCAGGGCGTCAAGGTGGACAAGCAGTCCACGGCGATGGTGGAGGTCGTCAGTTTGCGCTCACCGGGTGGAACTTTCGACGAACTCTATCTCAGCAACTACATCGCCACACGCATCAAGGACCAGCTGGCCCGGGTGACGGGCGTGGGTACGGTGACCGTATTCGGGGCCAAGGACTTCAGCATGCGCATCTGGCTCGATCCCCAGCAGTTGAAAGCCAGGGGTGTGACGGCCAACCAGGTGATGAGCGCGGTGCGGGCCCAGAACGTGGCCGTGGCCGCCGGCAAGATCGGCGGACCTCCCAACCCCGGGGACCTGCCCTTCCAGTACAACATCACGACCAAGGGCAGGCTCACTACCGAACAGGAATTCGGTGCGATCGTGATCAAGGCCGGCACCAGCGGCGAGCTTCTTTACCTGCGGGACGTGGCCCGGGTCGAACTTGCCTCCAAGGACTACAGCTGGTACGCCGAGCACAGCGGAAGTCCGGCCATCGCCATGGGTATCTATCAGTTGCCGGGTTCCAATGCCCTGGGTGTGGCCCAGGGCGTGGCCGACATCATGGATGAACTGGCCGAAACCTTTCCTCCGGACCTTGAATATGAAATTCTCTACGATGCCACCGAATACATCACCGCGTCGATCGACGAGGTGATCGAATCCCTGATCATTGCCATCATACTGGTGATCCTGGTGGTATGGATATTCCTGCAGGATTGGCGGGCGACGCTGATTCCCGCCATCACCATTCCGGTTTCGCTGATCGGTACCTTCGCCGTGCTTCTGGGCCTGGGCATGTCGATCAACAACCTGACTCTTTTCGGGATCATCCTGGTGATAGGCATCGTTGTGGACGATGCCATCCTTGTCACCGAAAACACGGTGCGCCTGATGACGGAGAAGGGCTGGGATTCGCGGCGCGCCATCACCGAAGGGATGGGTGAAGTCACCGGCCCGGTGATCGCCTCGACCGCCGTGCTGCTGGCGGTGTTCGTGCCGACGCTGATGATGCCCGGCCTGACGGGACTTCTGTACCGCCAGTTCGCCATCACAATATCCATTGCCACGGTGTTTTCCTCGATCAACGCCCTGACCCTCAGCCCCGCCCTTTGCCGGCTGCTGCTCAAGCCCGCCGATCCGAACAAACAGAAGTGGATCTTCTTCCGGAAATTCGACGAGTACTTCGAAAAAAGCACCAACAGCTACAAGGGTATCGTAGGTGTCCTGCTGCGCAAGTCCGGGATGTCCATGGTGCTGTTCGCCGGCTTGATGGTCCTGGCCGCCGTCGGCGTCAAACTGGTTCCCATGGGTTTTTTGCCCGACGAGGACCAGGGATATTTCTTCATCAACGCCCAGCTTCCGGACGGTTCTTCCCTGGATCGAACTGCTGAGGTCACCGACAAGATCAACAAGATCCTCTCGGAGACCGAAGGCGTCGCCAAGTGGCTGACTGTGGGCGGGTACTCCCTTTTGGACGCGGTCCAGTCGCCCAACACGGCCATGTACATCGTGACCATGGACAACTGGAGCGACCGTGGCGATCCTGATCTACACATCTTCAAGGTCATGGAGAGGCTGCAGAAGCAGTTCTTCGGCATCCAGGAAGGCGTCGTCTTCGGATTCCTGCCGCCACCGATCATGGGCCTGGGCAACGCGGGTGGATTCGCCTTCGAGCTTCAGGATCGTGGCGGGGCGGGTATCATGAATCTTCAGCAGTCCGCCCTGGACATGGTGGCGGCCGCCAACGCGAGCCCCAAGCTGACACGTATGAACCAGAACCTGCGGGCCACGGTGCCGATGCTCTATCTGAACATCGACCGGGTCAAGGCGCAGTCCTATCACATCCGGA
>DAOWLV010000010.1 GCA_030643455.1 Candidatus Krumholzibacteriia bacterium
GCCGCAATCTCGGCGGCCGGCCCCTGGTTTATCTGGACAACGGGGCGACCACCCAGAAACCCGAGGCGGTGATCGCGGCCGAGGCGAGGTACTACCGTGAAAACAACGCCAACGTCCATCGCGGCATGCACACCCTTGCCTCCGAGGCGACCGATCTCTACGAAGGATGTCGATCTCGCGTGGCCCGTTTCCTTGGTGTCGGTCGGTCGGAACAGGTGGTGATCACCCGGGGTACTACATCCGCTCTCAACATGGTGGCCCGCGGCCTGGCCCACAGGCTGCGTCCCGGGGACGAGATCCTGGTGACGGAGATGGAACATCACGCCAACCTCGTGCCCTGGATCAGGGTGGCCAAGAACGAGGGCCTGATTCTCAGGCACCTGCCGGTGACCGACGGGGGTCTGCTGGATCTGGACCGTCTCGGCGAACTGTTGACGAGCCGGACCAGGGTCGTGGCCCTGACCCACGTTTCAAATGTTCTGGGAACCATCAATCCCGTGGCGGAAATCGCCGCGGCTGCCCATCGGCGTGGTGCGCTGGTGGTCGTGGATGCTGCCCAGTCCGTCGGGCATCTTCCTGTTTCCCTGGATGCTCTCGGTGCGGACCTTTTGGCTTTTTCCGCCCACAAGACTTTCGGTCCCATGGGCCTGGGTTTCCTGGCCGGGAAGGCGGAAGTTCTCGAGGACCTCGATCCCCTGGAATCCGGGGGCGAGATGATCGAGACGGTCTCCATGGACGACGCCACCTGGGCCGAAGTGCCCTACCGGCTCGAAGCGGGCACCCCCAACGTAGGGGCTGCCGCGGGTTTCACCCACGCCCTGGATCTGATCGACGAGATCACGCTCGAGCGCCTGCGTACCCACGAAATGTCCCTGACGGGTTACGCCTGGGATCGCCTGTCGGCCCTGGGCGGTCTGGAACTTTTCGGTCCGGAGGATCCGGCCATGCGGGGCGGATTGGTCAGTTTCCACGATCCCTCGGTTCATGCCCATGACATGGCCCAGCTCCTGGATTCCCGGGGCATCGCGGTGCGGGCGGGACACCATTGCGCGCAACCCCTGCACAAACGCTTGGGTGTGGCGGCCACCACCAGGGCCTCCTTTGCCATGTACAATTCCCATGACGATATTGATGCCCTGATCGAGGCCATTTCATATGCCAGGAGTGTTTTCGCCACATGAACGCCGGTATGGACGATCTCTATCGGGAAGTGATCCTGGACCACCACCGCAGCCCACGCTGCAGAGAGCCTTTGGGCCATCCGGATGCGGAAGCCGCGGGCAAGAATCCTTCCTGCGGAGACGAAGTGACCCTGCAGTTGACCTTCGACGGGGAGCGGATCAGCGCCGTTTCGGTAATCACAGAGGGGTGCGCCATCGCCCGGGCCAGCGGTTCCATCCTCGGTGAACTGCTGGCCGGCCGCACCCGACAGGAAGCGGCCCAGCTGGCCGAAGCCTTTCGTCTGACCATGCATGATGAAGATGCCGAACTGGCCGACGAGCTGAATCCCGGCGATCTGGAAGTTTTGACCGGGGTTCGGAAATTTCCGGTGCGCGTCAAATGTGCCCTGCTGCCCTGGATCACCCTTCTGGAAGCGGTCAAGGCCCTTCAAGAGGGCCGGCCCGTCGGTGAAACGACCACGGAGGTCTGATGTGAGTATCCAAATCGAAATGGCTGTCACCGAAGCACTGCGCAAGGTCATCGACCCCGAACTGAACCTGAACATCGTGGATCTGGGGCTCATCCGGCGTGTGGATTTCGAGGAGGAAACCGGTGACGTCACCATCGGCCTGACCTTGACGAGCCCGATGTGCCCGATGGGACCGGAAATCATGAGTGCGGTGAGGACAAAAGCGTTGACCGTGTCCGGGGTGAAACAATCCCATGTCGAAATGGTCTGGAGTCCTCCCTGGGACCCCAGGACCGATGCCTCCGAGGACGTCAGGGCGGAACTTGGCATCTGGGACTGATCGTGATATCTGCTCTTTTTTCCCGGTAATCTCCAGAATTATCATTTTTTCATTAAACCCCCCATTTCATTGCCGATAACTGGAACGAACCCAGCGTTTCCACCCGTTTCCGAAATGGCTACTGATGGTCAATTCGCAAGAGCCTCGCATGACAACGATCGACGAAGAGCTGTCCCAGGGCAGGGCCAGGGTCGTCATCACTGCGATCTGCCTGCTGGTATTCGGGGCGGTGGGAGTCCATAAGGGTCTGGCCCAGAGCGACCGACTGGTCCAGGGACTGGTGGTCTGCATCCTGTACCTGACGTTTTCCGTCGCCTGGTATGTCATGGTCTACCGGTTGCCCGGGAAGTTCCCGCTCCGGCGTTATTTGCCAATCCTTACCGACCTCGGCATCATGACCTTCTGGCTGCATTTCGGGGACAAGCATGTGGCCTCCTACTATCCGATCTTCCTGTGGGTCATCATCGGCAACGGGATCCGGTTTGGCGAGCGGCCCCTCAAGGTGGCCATCGTCATCGGAGCCCTGGGCTTCGGGTCCCTGCTGGTTTTCAATGATTTCTGGAAAGCCCATATGGAGATAGGGTACGGGATGCTGCTGGGCGTCGTGGTCCTGCCGGTGTTTTTCCTGAGTGTGCTGCGGCGTCTGCGCACGATGTCCCAGCTTCAGATCGCCCTGGCCAAGTCGCGCCTGGCGGACAAGGCCAAGGACCAGTTCCTGGCGACCATGAGTCACGAGATCCGCACGCCGATGAACGGTGTGCTGGGCATGGCGGAAACCCTGCGGGCCACGGACCTCAACGAGGAGCAGCAGGAACATCTGCACATCATCACACGGTCGGTGGATTCCCTGCTCCACATCATCAACGACATCCTGGACTATTCCAAGATCACCTCGAACAGCTTGAGACTCGAGTCCACCCCCTTCGACTTGAAACAGGTGCTCACGGATGTCCATTTGCTGATGAAATCCACGGCCGACGCCAAGGGAATCGACTTCGTCTTCGATTATCCGGCCGATGGCCACCGCGATTTCCTGGGGGATCCCACGCGCATCAGGCAGATCATCTTCAATCTGGTCGGCAACGCCATCAAGTTCACCCAGAAGGGGGGTGTGAAACTGACCTGCAGGATCAACCCGAGCGGCGGCAGGGAGAACATCAAGATCGAGATCGCCGATACGGGAATCGGGATCCCGGCGGGTCGGTTGGCGGCGGTATTTGATCAGTTCGAACAGGCGGACAATTCCACCACCCGCGAATTCGGTGGGACGGGTCTGGGACTGGCCATCAGCCGTACCCTGGCCATCATGATGGGCGGAGACGTGGAGGTGGACTCAGCTCTCGGGGAAGGTTCGACGTTCACGGTGGCCATGACCCTCCAGGAATGCGAAGCCCCGGTCATGCAGGAAGAGCCCGAAATCTGCGCCTTGCCGAACTATGGTCTGCGGGGGCTGGTTGCCGAGGACAACAAGTTCAACCAGGTGGTCGTCAAGAGCATGCTCGAACGGATCGGGATCATCGTGGATCTCGCCGACAACGGCGCCGAAGCCCTGGAACTGTTCGAGCGGAACCATTATGACCTGGTGTTCATGGATGTGCGCATGCCGATCATGAACGGGTACGACTGCACCGAAGCCATACGCGGCTGCGGGGACGACCGGGCAAACGTCCCGATCCTGGCTCTGACGGCAGAAGCCACCAAGTCCGACGCGGAGAAATGTCTGGCCGCGGGAATGAATGTGCACCTCAGCAAACCCCTGCGAATCACCGAGGTGGTCAAGGCCATCAACTCGCTGGAAAACCTGCCGGCGCTCACGGTCTGAGTTCCCCGACACACTCCCGAATGGGATCAACCGAATCCTTCGAGAACTTTTGGCGCGGGCTTCTGGAGGCCGGCCCGGCGGTTCTGCGCCTGGACGAGCCGTTCGATCATGCGCAGGTCCCGGCTGGTCAGTTCCAGGGCCGCGTCGACCCAGATCTTCGTGATCTGGATCAGCTCCTCGTAGGTCACCGGATTGATGCACTTCTTGATCCGGTTCATGGCCGCATGGGCATTGCTTCGTTTCCGGTGCTTCTTGATGAAACGGGCCACGGCCTGTTCTCCCTGGCCGTCCTCGACCACCTCGTCGATCAGGCCGAGGTTGAACATCTTCTGGGCGGTGAGCAGTTCCCCGCTCATGATGATCTTCTCGGCGAGGTCCGGTGCTGTGCGGCGGACCAGGAAACTGTAGGCGCCCATGCCGGGGACCAGGTTGAAGAGAACCTCGGGCAAGCCGAATTTGGCGCTCTTCTCGGCGATGATGACGTTGCTGGAAATGGCCGCCTCGAAGCCTCCGCCCAGGGCGTCCCCCTGGACCAGGGTGATGGTGGTCAGGGGCATCTCGAAATTGACGGAATTGGGGAAGAGGACATCGATACAGGCCTTGGCGTAGGCGAACAGACCTTCCCGGTCCCCGTTGGTGATCAACTTGGAAAAGAGCTGCAGATCGCCACCCAGGTTGAATACCCCGGGCACGCTGCTGGCCAGCACCGTATAGCGAATGGGCAGGGAATCGATACCAGAACCGGTGGCAGAATGATTGACCATCTTGACCTTGCGCTGGAACTGCTGCAACTCGCTCAACATGTCGAGATTGAAACAGGGACGCGACCGTGGCGCCAGATGGTACCACAGGGCTTTCTGGTCATCGTCGTACCGCACGAACAGCTGTTCGTAGGGTCCCCATTCCTGGGGGGAGCCGCTGCCTGGTTTCATGGTTCCTCCTGGGGCGGCCGATCCTGATGTCGTTATGGGGCCGCCTCAGAGTCGCACGTAAAAGGAACGGAAAATCCCTCCAGATTTCCTTTTCTGCCCTAAGGATATCACATTATTGTGCTCCAGGAAAATACTTAGATGATTTGATCGGATTGCCTCTTGCCGAATTTGTCTCCAGATCCCGGGGGCGTCCCCCGAAGCCAGAAAAACCTCAAATCGGTGGTCTACCGGTCGATACAAATAATCCAGGGTCTCCGCGCCGGGGAATGGTCCCCGCCGGGCGATGGCCGGTAATTCGTGATCTGGGGAGATGTCATGTCCGATTCAAAAAACACCCTCCTGACGCCTGGTCAGAATACTTATGACGAGAAGGCCCATTCCCGAAGCAAGGCCGTGGATGCGGAGTTTGCCGCGGAAATGGTGCGCAGGGCCAAGGGGCTGATCGAGAAGGATTGCCACGAGGACGCGGAACTCTTCCTGAGGCAGGGTTTGGAACGGGTGCCCGACCACAAGGAATGCCAAGCCTATATCGCAGTCTGTCTGGCAGGGAAAAGAAAGTTCGTTTCAGCGGAAAAACTGGCCAAGAACGTGATCAGGAACAACCCCTTCGACGCGATCTCATATTACGCTCTCGGTCGGGTCAATCTCCTCGGCAGCCGCCGCGGTTCGGCCTTTCGCAATCTCGAAAAAGCCCACAACCTGGCCAGCGGTGACAGGGAAATGGAAGGCGCTGTCAAGGAACTGGACCCAAGGCGCCCACCTGTGATCCGCTGGTTGCCGCGGAACAGTTTCCTGAACGTCCTGTTCGGAAAATGGCGGGCGTCCATGAGCCGGGGAAAATAGAACAAGAACCTACCCCTGGATCTTCTCCCATACGGTCATCTGGCTAGCTGTGTGCTGGAATTTCCGCGCCGTTTCCCTGATCACGAATTCCACGTCCCGGGGCTGACCGACCATTCTGAACCGGGGTTCGAGCCTCGCCCGCAGCCCGTCCAGGGTCGTCACGTTCTCCCCATCGATCTTCAAGCCTCCCAGCCATCTGTCCTTCGGGGTGAATTCCTCCAGCCAGGTGTAGGGTGACAGCAGGACCAGCAGTCCGCCACTGTTGATCCGACCGGCAATGTGGTCGATGAAGCGCGTCGGATCATACAGGCGGTCGATGAGGTTGCAGGCCAGGACCAGGTCATAGCCGGTGAACTGTTCCTTGAGGTTGTGGGCGTCGCCCTGCCAGAATTCGACCTTGTCCCGGACATCTTCCAGATCCATATCGGCCAGTGATTTTTCGTGGTAGGAAACCAGTTCACCCTCTTCGGGAATCGCGTATCGCGTATATCCCTTCTTTTGCAGATGGTGACCGACCCGGATGAAGCGGGCGGAAAAATCGATGCCGGTCACATGGTCGCAGAACCGGGCGAGTTCGAACGTCGCCCGCCCCGTCGCGCAACCAAGGTCCAGTGCGCGGGCGATCGTTCGGCCGGCGGTCAGTTCGCGGCAGATCCCGGCTGCGGCGACCATGAAGTTGGGGACCCCGAAATATTCCTGACCGTAGTGGAATTCGCAATACTGCGAGATCAGGGCGTCCGATTCGTAGATGTCTTCCCCGATTTCCACCTTGTGTTCCGTTTCGATGTAACGGAAACCCGCGTGCTGGAAGAAGTGGCGGCGGAAGGCGTATCTCGAATCGCGCGTGGCTTCGTTGCCGGTGGAAATCCAGGAACCGCCCTTGATCAGGTTGTGCCGCGTATCGAAGGTGGGGGTGGAGAAGTCGTCGTAAAGGGGATGCACCCTGAAGCCCGGGAAACCCGAGATGGGGGTCTCGGTCCACTGCCAGACGTTGCCGACAATGTCCCCAAAACCCGCGGTGATGTTTTCGGTCACCGGACATGGGGAGGCATATCTGGCCAGGTTGATGTTCCCGAGTGACCCGTCCCAGGTCGCCTGGTCTCCCATGCCGGTCACCTCGAGCAGGCGGTACCATTCTTCTTCGGTCGGCAGGCGGACGGGCCGCCCGGTGACTTCGGCCTTCCAGTTGCAGAAAGCCTTGGCCTCGAGTTGGTTCACCTCGACAGGCCAGTCCCACGGCATGGCGATTTCCTCGACGAAACACCGCAGGCGATGGCCCCGGTCACCATCGGGTTTCCAGAACTCCGGATGTTCCGCCTGGCGGTAGGTGCGCCAGTCCCATCCTTCGGGTGTCCACCAGCGTTCGGTCTGGTAGCCGCCGGCCTCGACGAATTCCTTGAATTCGGCGTTGGTCACCAGGTATCTGGAGGCATCGAAGGAGGCGACTTCGGTTTCCAGGCGCCCGTATTCGTTATCCCACCCGAAATAGGCACGTTTTCCTGGCCTGCCCAGAACGACCGGCCCACCGGGCACTTCCTTCAACTCGTTGGACGGCGGCTCGCCGGATTTTTTGCAGACCGCCCAGTCGGCATGGGGCTTCACCATGTCCAGGGGCAGTTGCCGTATCAGCACCGAACTGGTTTCCAGGTGGATCCTTTCATGTTCGATGCCCATCATGATGACCCAGAGAGGGTCGTCCCAGGTCACCGGGATTTCCACCGGCAGGTCCTCGATCGCCTTTTCGACCACCGCGCGCACCTGATTCCGGTAGGCCATGACCTCGCTGACGGTAGGCCACTCGTAGTTCTTGTCGTCCAGGTCGTCCCAGCTCATCTCGTCCACGCCGATGGCGAAGATCGATTCGAATTGCGGGTTGATCCGGTCAGCAATGGATTTGGCCAGGACCAGCTTGTTGATGAAGAAGACGGCGGTGTGGCCCAGGTAGAAGATCAGGGGATGCCGCAGGGGGTCGGCCCTCAGGAAGTAGGCCTCGTCACAGGCCATCACCTCGAACAGGTTTTCGTAGAGTTCCCACGTGGTCTGAAAATACCGGCGGATCTCTTCGCGCTTGGCTTCGGGGGTTCCAGTATCCAGGAGTGGGGTGTGCATCGCCTTGATTGTCATGTTCCTCTCCCGGATCAGCGGGGGATGATCAGGTTTTCGGTTTCCTGCGGCGTGTAGCCGAGGGCGGTCCAGTCCATCAGGCCCCCGACGCCGTGGCATTCATTGCAGGTCAAGGCGCCGTCGCGGCGGATGGCGTGGCTGATCTCCATCATGGCATCGGTGGGGATCCAGCGGGGTTCGACCTTCTTGCCCGCTCTCACGTCAACGTATGAATTAGTGTTCCATCCGTCGACAGCCATGAACGACATGAATTTGTCCAGCATGTAGAACTTGAACATCCAGCCGTACATCATGCCCATCATGCTCTTGTCCATCTCAACCCGGGCTGCCTTGCCGGGCTGGCCGAAGCGGTAGTAGGAGGGCAGGTTGTAGGGCACGAACATGCCGCCGAAGGGTCCGATGTTCTGCAGGTCGATGTGTTGCCGGCCGTTGAAACGTTTCATGGCGTAGATCTTCGAAGGCCGTCCTGCCTTGGCGATCGGGCGCATGACTTCCTCGTACCACCGGTCGTAATCGAAATCCTCGAACTCGGGCCAGCGCCACTGCGCGTCGTAGAAGCTGTACAGGTCTGCCCCGTTGGGGTTGTCTCCGATGGGGTTGCCCAGGAAGGTGGCGTCACCGTTCCACCAGACGTAGGCGATGCCACGGCCGGGCGCGGTCTCCTTGACGGTGTCATGGTAGATGTGAATCCCGGGATCCTCCTCGAACTCCGTCTCGCTGAAGTCACGCCGGGTGACATTGTCCGGATGCAGCGAGGGGATGTGACAGGTCTGGCAGGCCACCCGGGCAAGATGTTGGTTGAGGGTCCGGCCGTCCTCGTCGGAGCTGTCGTGGGGCTCCTCGTGGCAGTCCACACAGGAAACCTCCACCTCGGGCAGATCGTTGGCCATCATCGTGGTGGTGTGGGTCCCTTTGGCGATGAAATGGCCTCGAGTGGAATGGCAGTCCAGGCAGGAGAGCCCCGCGGCGGCGTGGACGTCCCAGCTGGGGGAAAAGGGTGTTCCCCGTTTGGAGCCGGGGTGCCGGACGCGCGGCCGCTCATCCCCGAGGTTCAGCAGGCTCGCCATGAACTGGGGACCGGCAGGATCCACGTAGATGTCGCCACCGAAATTATGCTGATGGCAGCGCAGGCAAGCCTCGGCGGTGGGGGTCGTGACCGAAAGGGCGGCCAGAAAAGAGCGGTCCTGGCCCCAGCGGTTGCGCCCGTTGGCATCGGTGACCACCTGTTTGCGATTCATGTCGTAGGCAGCCGCATGACAGATGAGACAATCGATGGCGTTCTTTTCACTGCTCTTGGTCCGGTACAGGGGCATCAACTCGCCCAGGGGCGCCTGGTACTGGCCGCCGATGTGGCATTGCCCGCAGCCCTCGCTCAGGGTGTCACCGTTCTGGGCCACCACCAACTCGGCCCAGGCCGTCATGGCGAACGATCCGGGCTTGGGGCAGGGGCGGTTCAGTTTGCCCATGGCAAAATTGTCGGCGAGCTTGCCGTTGAAACCGTAGACGTTGGGGTGGTCGGTGGTGAAAAAACGATAGTGGGCGGAGTCCGTCAGATTGGTCATCAGGTCTTCGGAAATCTCGTTTCCCTGACTGTCGTCATAGGTGATTTTTTCGTGGCAGCCCAGACACGTGGCGGGGCCTTCATAGGCCAGGATGCCGGCTTCCCGGAAACGTTCAATGTGCTTGAACTCGCCTGCGGCGCCGGAGGTGGTGGATTCCAGACGGGCCGCAGCCGTTTCAAACCCGGCCAAGGTGACGGTTTCCACCGGAAAACTGATGTTGGTGGGACGGCTGTCGCCGGGCAGCATCCAGTTGATCAGCTGGGACCAGAACACGGGCACCAGGATGGCAAGAAGGACCAGCAGGATGACCAGGGGCGACCTGAGGAAACGAAAACGGCGGGAAACAGGCATTCCGTTCCTCCTGAAACTGGAAAGTCATGGAAAATACCTGTTAAAAAATCATCGTTAACGGGTTATCCGTCAAGAACTACCGGGATAAATCACGATTCGGGTTATTGCCTCGACCATCAGAAATGCGCATTGATCCCGGGCAACCATTGCAGGCCGCGCGGATTGTTGCCCGCGTGGTTCAACAGGCCGATCTGAATGCCGTTGAGAACCTCGGCCCGATTGAAGATGCCGATGCTCAAACCGGTCGTTTCGCGCACGTTGTTGTAGCTACCCACGCCCAGGCCGGTCAAGGACTCGCCCTTCAGGTATCCGAGAGCCAGCGCGGCTCCTTCGAGATGGTCACCGCCCACGGCGCCGAGGCCGGCCATCAGACCGGTCAGGCGGTCGCCGCCTACCCCCAAGCCGCCCAGGAAAATCCCGGTAAGGTCGTCACCACCTACTCCCAGGCCACCGAGGAAGATCCCCGTCATGTCGTCGCCGCCGACACCCAACCCACCGAAGGCAAGGCCGGTCATGTCATGTACGCCGACACCGAGCAACCCCATGGCTATACCCTGGACGTCATGGGCCCCGACGCCGATCAGCCCCATGGCTATACCCTGGACGTCATGGGCCCCGACACCGATGCCACCCAGGGCCACTCCCTGGACGTCATTCACGCCCACACCTATCAAACCCATGGCCAGACCCTGAATGTTCTCAGCCCCGACACCGATGCCGCCCAGGGCAATGCCCTGATAGTCGCCCCCATCGAGGCCGATCAACGCAGCTGCAATCCCCTGGGTCAATTCCGACTGGTGTGCCACAAGTCCGAGGGAAATACCCTGGTAGAGGGAGTATTCGTTGTCCTTGGGTATCCAGAAGGTCACGTTCAAACCACCAACCCGCTGCACTCCACGGTCCACCAGATTGAAGCGCATTCCGGAAAAGTTTTTCAGGTTCCCGAACCCGAGGCCGGCCTGGCTGGTGGGGATCCCCAGGCCGCCGGCCGAGGCGGTCGCCGGCGACATGACCACGAGGGGCACAAGGAGAAGGAGTCCGGGGATCAGGGCCCGTGTAAGGCGAGTCATTGGCATTCCTTCCGGAATGGGGAAGATGTTGGTGGCGGATGAAATCGGGATGTCCCCGCATCGACGGCGATGCTAGAATGGCTCATCAGGCCAACTCCAATGGCATTGACGCATCAACCGGAGAAAAGTTACATGGACCTTCCCTTCGCAGGGAAAAAACTGTCGTTCGGGTCCGGGTTGACCGGTCCCCGGAACGAACTCATCGCCCTGGCGGCAGTTCTGTTGCTGGCGATCCTGTCCTGGCAGATGATCAACGGGGTGGCTACCGCGCTTTACCGGCAATACGAGGTTCTCGGTGATCCGCCCCTGGTTCCCATCGTGGCCGCGGGTCCCGAACTGGGGCAGAAGGATTCTCCGGCCCGGCCGCCCAGTCAGCTGGGCCATGTCGGATATTTCTGGAGTGAACGGGCCTTTCATTACCGATGCGCCCTGATGTTTGCCGTCGACGACTACCAGGATCCCGCCGTGCTTTCCCGGGACAGGTGGCAGCAGCATCCCGACGGAGTGAACGCCTGGCGTGAATACGCCCTCTTGATGGAGCCGGTCTACGGTTTCCTGTATCGCCTGGCCGGTGACCAGGCCCGACCTTTCGTGGAATTCCTCCTGCGTCTTGTCCCGCTCATCCACGTGCTGATTTTCTTTCCCCTGTATGGGATGGCCAGGGCTCTGGGCTGTCGCCGACTCCTTGCGGTTCTGGGTGTGGTTTTCTATGCGACCTGCACCCTGGGTTTCGTCAGGATGACCGGCTCCCTTCTGCTGAAGGAGGATTTCGCCCTCCTGTGCCTGACCGTTTTTCTGGCGGTCCATTTCTGGGCCTGGCGCCGGGAGAGTCTACCGCTGGGCGTCCTGGCTGCCGTGCTTCTGGTGCCGGTCCTGGCGGCCTGGCACCTGAGCCAGTTCCTGATCCTGGTGGTCATGCTTTCCGCGGCGATCGGTTGGACGTTTGTCGGCCGAAAAGAGGCTCCGGCGAAGGAAAGGATCCCCTTCTCGGTTTTCATGCCGGCGGCCTACACCTTGGCAGCCCTGGTGGCGGGATTGACGCCTTCGCTACTGGCGCGGGGATTCTTTCTCAGTGTGCCCATGGCGGTCCTGTACGCCTGGACGATCACCGCGGTGGCGGCCCATCGCCGCCCGGGGTTGGGAAAATCGACTCCGTTCCGGTGGCTGGTCCTGGCCGGTCTGGTCGCTGTCCTGGGAGGGCTGGTTGTCCTCAACCGGGGATATACGGGGGACTACAATCATGTTTTCGGACTCTTCGTCCAGAAGATCGTCCACGGATTCCGCCTGCCGGATGACCCCGGGCTGCTGCCTTTCGACAGCCGGGGGTTCTGGGCTCCGCCCCTCAACACATCCCCCCGGGGAGAGATCTGGTCCAAGCTGGGCTTCCACGTTGCAGTTCTGCTTCCGGTGTTGATCTGGTGTTTCTGGACCATCCTGCGCCGCACCACGGACCCCTTGCACCGGTCATTCCTGATGACGGTTCCAGCCTACCTGGCGGCCTACCTGATGATCGAACGCCTGGGAATCGTATTCCTGTTGTTTGCCGCAGTGACCGTGGCGATGGCCGGAGAGTGGCTGGTCCGGCGCATGACCTCCAGATCAGGATCCTCGGCCCTGCCGGTGGTCGCCGGATTACTGATGATCAGCCCCGTCTTGAATCTCAACGGCAATCTGGGAGACATGATCAAAATCACGCGCAATGTCCGCCAGGGCCACGAAGTGCGCCTGAAGGCTTCGGACCAGGCCCTGTGGGAATCCTGGTCAGGCATGTTTTCCTGGGTGACGGTCCACACCCCGGGCCCGGGTTCGCGGTTGCGCGGCTCGGCGGCGGCATTCCTGGGCGAAATCGGGGTCAGTACCCAGTTGCTTCTCTACACCGGCCGGCCGATCGTTCTGAATTCCCAGTTCGAAAATGCGGAAATCAGGGACCGTTACCGCCGTTTCCTGGAAGCCCTTTACTCCACCGACGAAATGGTGTTGTGGGAATTCGCCAGGGAACACGGTGCGGACTACATCTTCATCAATCGTAATTTCGCCACCCGGACCGGACCGGGATCTTCGCCCTTTCTGGCCGGCGTCGCTGGAAATCTGGGGTTGGACATGAATGTGGTGAAGTTGCATTTCATGCCGGAGGCCCTCGGTGGCTTCACTCCGGTCTACGACAACGAGTATTACCGGATCCTGCGGGTGCTTCCGGTGGCCCGCAAGCCGGGTCCCGTGGCCTGGCAGAGTGACTTCAACAGCTGGTGGCAACTCGAGAATTTCAGCATTCAGGAGGGGGAACTGGTCGATCTGGAGGGGGACCGCGGACGCCTGGGCACGTTCGAGGTGGCATTGTCCGATCTCCAGGACAGGCAGAGAGACATCCTGGCCGCCGTGGAAAAACGATGGCGGCGTTCCCATGGCACGGGCACCAGACGTCCCGACCTCATGCTTCTCCATCGCAAATTTGTTCAGGCCCAGCTCGACTTAATTTCGCCCGAACCCAGTGGTGGCTCCAAGGTCGGCCGTCTGGCCAACGCCATCAAGGCTCGCCTGTCGGAAATCGATCCCCTGTCCGGCCAACCGCTGGAGACGGCCTTGACTGCCCTGGCCAACGGAACCGATGGTTGGCGGGACCAGCTTTCCAACCATGCCGGGGAACCTCTCCATCACGCGACTTGTGGTCAACTTCTCGCCCTGTCCGGAAGGTATGCCGAGGCCGCCGATCAATTCGGGTTGGCCGCGGCCTTTTTCCCGGAATCGGGGCAGGGGGCCTCCGGACAGCGTCCTCAGGAAATGCAGATTCGACTGTGGCAGGAGGAGGTTTGGTGGAATATTGCCGCGGGCAATAACGGCAGGGCCCGCGAACTCGCGCGCCGATACGCTGTCCATACTCGCCCTTCGTCACCGGAAGGAGCTTTCTTCCGGAAAGTGGAAGCGATCCCCTGGGATTATGAGTAAATTCTACGACCCCGGCCCTATTTCCTGAAATCAATAGAGAGGAAGATCATGGCGGAATTCAAAAAACACGAGCCCGGGACGTTCTGTTACGCCGAGATGGCCACAAGCGATCCCGCCGCTTCCGGAAAATTCTACACCGAACTGTTCGGTTGGAACCGCAACGACCAGGACATGGGAGAGTACGGCATATACACCCAGTTCCAGATTGACGGCAAGGTTGTGGCCGCCCAGTACAAGCTCAATGCTGAACAGGAAGCCCAGAACGTGCCGCCCAACTGGGGCCAATACGTGACCGTCACCGACGTGGATGCCGCCACGAACCGGGCCACTGAACTGGGTGGGCAGGTCGTGGTGGGTCCGCAGGACGTCATGGACTACGGCAGGATGTCGGTGATGTCCGATCCCACCGGCGCGGTTTTCATTATCTGGGAGCCGAAGTCCAACATCGGCGTCGAACTGCGGGATGAACCCGGCACCATGTGCTGGAATGAACTGATGACCCCGGACACGGGGAAAGCGGGGACCTTCTACGGGGGCCTTTTCGGCTGGGAGACCGAGACGATGGACATGGGTGACATGGGTGAATACACCATGTTCAACCGCAGCGGGGGTCAAGCTGCGGCCGGCATGATGGCGATCAAACCCGAGATGGGTCCCATTCCGGCCAACTGGCTGATTTATTTCGCCGTGGACGATGTCGACGGGGCCCATGACAAGGCGGTATCCCTCGGGGGAAGAGCCATGGTTCCCCCGACCGACATTCATCATTCTGGTCGTTTTGCCGTGATCGCCGATCCGGTGGGGGCGTTTTTCGGTATTTTCAAGTCCACCAAGGATGAGTAGTATTTCGGTAGAGAAATGCCCGCCGGGTCGGTATTGAAACCGGCCCGGCGTTTCCCCATCCGGACGGGAGGATGACGGGTATGAAGAAGATGCGTGGCGGAGGATTGGGACTGACCCTTCTGGTGCTGGCGGGCGCGGCGATCCTGATCACGGCCCTTTCCCTGTAGGGACGATCCCATGTCTGATCGATACCTGATCCGACTGGCCGGATGTATTCCCTGGGGACGGGGGCTGCTGCCGGTCCTTGTTGTTTCTTTCGTCGTGATCCGTCTGGCCGAAGCGCAGGGCGGCGCGCCGAGTCTGGTCCGCAGTTTCGGGGGCGACCTGCTCTGCCTGCCGCTGGTGCTCAGTGTGGTTCTCACCGCCCACCGCCTGTCCGTCCGATCGTGCCGTTTCACCTTGCCGAGATTCCACGGTCTATTGACTGTTGTCCTGTTCGGGATTTTTTTCGAAGGGATTCTGCCCCTGCTCACGGCAGGTGCGGTAGCCGACCCACTTGACGTTCTGATGTATCTGGCCGGATTCCTGGTTTTTCAGCTGGGACTCAATCAACCAACCTGGAGGTATCATGGAAACCTTTGACGCTATTGCCGCCCGCCGGTCGGTCAAGAAATTCGACCCTGACCACGTGATGACCGAGGACGAGATCACCCGCCTGATGGAGACGGTCATCCTGACGCCGACGTCCTTCAACATCCAGAACTGGCGGTTTGTCCTGGTCACCGATCCGGAGGTCAAACGTCAGATAAGGGAAAATGGATACAATCAGGCGCAGTTCACCGAGTGCTCTGTCGTGGTGGTCATCTGCGGGGACAGGAACGCCTACGATCAGGACCCGGACCGCTATTGGGCCGAGGCCCCGGCAGAAGTCAGGGAAACCATCGTTCCGATGATCAGGGGCGCCTACGGTTCCAGCGAGTCCCTTCGCCGAGACGAGAACTTTCGCTCCGGAGGCCTGGCCGCACAGACCCTGATGTTGGCCGCCAAGGACATGGGTTACGACAGCTGCCCCATGATCGGCTTTGATTTCGAAGCCGTGGCCGGGATCATCAAACTTCCAGCCGATCACGACATCATCATGGCTGTCACCGTGGGCAAGGCCCTTGAATCCGCCCGTCAGCGTGCGGGACAATTGCCGCTTGGCGATGTGGTTTCCCGGAACAGCTTCTGATGAACCGGGGCCACTCCTGGGACGCATCCAGCTGGAGGTTCGGAATCGGTGCGCTGACGGCTTGCCTCCTGCTGGCCGGCCTGCTGTCGCCCCATTCGGCCAGGGCGGAAGTCGAACCGAAACCGTTGATCACTTTCATGATCAAGGACCAGTTCGGAAAGCTCCACACCAGCGGTTATTTCCGGAATTCGGTGGTCATCCTGGTCAGTGGCGACAGGAAGGGAAGCAGCTTCATCAAGGAGTGGTCTCCGGTCCTGGCCGATTCCCTGGCGGCCGAGGTGAAAAGTTTCAGGGTGAAATTCATACCTCACGCCCACCTCGGGGGAGCACCCTTCTTCATGAAAGGGACCATCAAGGGCAAATTTTCCAAGGCTCCGGACGACTGGGTTCTCATGGACTGGGGGGGCGAGTTCCACAAGGCCTACGAACTGGCTGAAGATCACTGCAATATCGTGGTTTTCGATCAGGACGGCTCACGGCGCATCCAGGTGGCGGTCCGGGAATTCGACCCTCAAGTCTTCACCCGGATCCTGGCCGGGATTCGCCGGCTCCTCGAATGATCATTCATCTTCGTATTCGGCATTCCCGAACTTGTCCTGCGACATGATGGCCCGACCGACGTTGGTGCTGTAGCTGCTTATCCGCCGGTAGCTGTCCATCAACTCGAGATGGATTTCGCTGCTGGCCACGGATTCCGAGATGGCCCGGTGGATTCGCTGGAAATGGGCCTGCCGGTAATTCTCTTCCAGGGCCACGTAACTCCTCTGCTTGTCACTCATGCGTTTGGCAAGGTCGAGGCTGCCGTCCCGGAAGGCCTCCAGGGCGCGGCTGATCTGCTTGCACATCTTGATGTGGTAGGATTGCACCTCAGCCTGCCCCGTCTCGCTGAATTCGGCGTTGTTTTCCACCATCTTCATGGCCAGGGGACGGATCTGCTTGTCGATGATGTCGGCGATGTGCTCGAACTGCTTCGTGACGTGCATCATCATGTACACTTCACGGGCCTGCTCCTCGCTCAGTTCCTGCCTGCCGATGTCCACCAGGTAGTCGGTGATCTGTTCGTCCAGGGCATCCACCTTGTCTTCCTCGCGGTGCAGGCGGTCCAGCATTTCCAGATTGTGATCCAGGAACGGTTCCAGGCTGTCGATGGCCATGGTCTTGACCTTTTCCCCCAGCCGCAGGATCTCGACCTTGGCCAGGTTCAAAGCCAGGGCCGGGGCGGCCATCATGTCCTTGTCGAGGTGCCGGGCCTTGTAGAAATATTCCCGGGCGGTTTCCGGTCGGTCCGGCAGAATGCGCACCACCAACCGCGCGATCAGATTGGTGAAAGGCAAAAAAACCAGGGCCAGACCCACGTTGAACACGGTGTGGGCATTGGCGATCTGGCGGGGGATGAAGCGGGCCATGACGGCCTGGCTTTCCCCCACGGTGTCCGGTCCGGGTGAGATGCTGCGCACCAGGTCGGCGAAGGTGGGAATCCACCAGACCATGGCCAGTACCCCGAAAACCTTGAACAGGGTGTGGGCCAGAGCCACGCGGGTGGCCTCGCGACTGGCGCCGATGGCCGCCAGGGCCGCGGTGATGCAGGTTCCGATGTTGGCTCCGAAAATCAGGGGAATGCCCGCCTCCAGGGAAAGGAATCCCTGCTGGGCCAGGACGATGATGATGCCGGTGAAAGCACTGCTGCTCTGGATCAGGGCGGTGAAGACAGTCCCGACCAGGATGCCGAGCCAGGGGTTTTCCAGGTCGGTCAACAGATTGAGGAACGGCTGGTAGCTGCGCAAAGGGTACATGGCCTCGCTCATCACGGACATGCCGAAGAAGAGCAGTCCGAAACCGAGGAGGACTTCACCGCCGTTTCTCCACCGGGGTCGTTTGGCTCCGTACCGCAGCAGGAACCCGCAGGCGATCATCAGCAGGGCGTAGTCGGTCAGTTTGAAGGCGATGAGCTGGGCGGTCACCGTCGTGCCGATGTCGGCTCCCAGAATCACGCCCGTGGTCTGGGCAAAGGTCATCAGGCGGGCCTGGACAAAACTGACAAGCATCACCGTGGTCGCGCTGGAACTCTGGATGACCATGGTGACGCCGGCGCCCACGGCCACCCCGACGAATCGGTTGACGGTCAGGGCGCTGAGGATGGCCCGCATGCGTCCGCCGGCGCTGCGCTGCAGGGACTTGCTCATCATGTTCATGCCGAAGAGGAACAGACTGAGCCCGCCGGCGAGACCGAAGATCAGGAATATCACCCAGCTTCCCGATCGGACCTGGAGGTGGAAGACGATCCGGTCCTGGCCCTGTTCTCCTCCGGAAATGCTGGCCACCACCGTATGGGCCCGCGCCTTGTTCGTGGCGGTCACGGGGAAGGAGACGATACCTTGGCTGTCGGTCACCGCCAGGCCCAGGAAGTGGGCTCCGGGCGCCACGAGGTCAAACTCCACCGTCACTCCCGGAGCGGGTTTGCCGTCGCTGCTGCGGACCTCGGCCATCAGGGGTTCGGAAAATTCCACTCCCGGCTTGCCCAGCTGGCCTTCACCGCTGGCGAGGCGTCCGGTCCCGGGGTCGAGGTAGTGATGGAGAGTGAGGCCGGCGGCCGGAGCGGTGAACACGAACAAAAGACAGAAAACGAGGAAAAGGCCGCTGCGAAGGGTGGAAATCAAGACGGTTCGCCTCTCGATCTGATGGCTTATAATGGGTTTAACGACTAAGAATACCCTGAAGGTGGCCCAGATTCAACAATTACATGATATTGAATTTCTGACTCAAGTATTGCCGAATTGGACTTTTTGCCCTTCGAAACCTATTTTTGTCTCATGAAGATCGCGTTCATAGGCACCCACGGCGTCGGCAAAACGACCCTATGTTTCGATCTTGCGGCGGCCTTGAAACGGTTGGATCTGAGTGTGGATCTGGTCAAGGAGGTGGCCAGGGGGTGCCCCCTGCCCATCAACCGGGAAACCACCGATGACGCGCAGAACTGGATCCTGCACACCCAGGTGGCCCGCGAGATCGAATTGACCAACAGTTACGAAGTGACGGTATGCGACCGGGCGGTCATCGACAATTACGCCTACATGGTGCATGCCACGGGCCGCCGGCCCGAGATTGAACCCTTCATCCGGCACTGGATGGGGACCTACAGCCGGCTGGTGAAGGTTCCGGTCATCGCCCCGCCGGCCTTCGACGGCACGCGGGACACCTCGGTGGATTTCCAGGCCGACATCGACGTCTTGATCGATGAACTGCTGGATGATTTCGACCTTGAGCGCCTGGAATTGCCCGGCGAATCGCGCGAGGGCTGGACCCGGCTTGTCCTGGAATCCCTCGGATTGCCCGGTGAGAGGCCCCAGCTGGACCTGTTCGGCTGAAGCTGACGACCCCGGCTAATGAACCGGCCCCGGTGGCCGATAGGAAACAAAGGAACTTTTTCCACAGATCTTCGTTTGATACAGATCTCGTGTTTTCAACGGATCGATTGACGGAAATGGAAACCACCTCGTCTGCTCGTGAAACTCGCGACTGACGAACAAGATAGAATTTGGAGAACTGCTACCGTGTCCAACAACAA